>DFUX01000091.1 GCA_002379855.1 Cloacimonetes bacterium UBA4175
TGGGAGGGTGATGCAAATGACACCAATCCCCTCATAATATATAGGTGCTACGATTAGTGGAAAGGTGAAATGGTGAAATGGTGAAAAGGTTTCCCTGAGCAAGTCCATCAGGCTATATACCGCGTCATCCCGGGAAGCTGGGGTCCCCTCTGGGGTGGCTTACCCGGGATCCAGTCTTTTGAAATGACCGGGGAAAGGTGGAATAGAACGCGGTTCCCAACGTCTTGATAGGAGATGATTGGGAACATTGGCTATAAACTGCTTAAAAGGTTATAGGATAGTCAGGTAATCCTGGACTATCTCAGAATAAAATCCTTCAGGTCATTATACCTTTTTTCGTTATATGAGCCATCTTCTTTCATACACAAATTGTTATACGACCTGTTCAGCCTTCTATTGCCATCAATAGCACTAAGAATCTTTTCTTTGTTAGAGTGAAGAGAAAGCTCCGAAAACAGATTCCAGTTTTCTAACAGCTTCGCATAATCATCGTCTTTAACATCATATTCTTTAGGATCTCTGATTTTCTTGAATGTATCGAGAAAATTAACAGTGGATATATGGTTTATCAACTCAAGGAGTTCCTGCATCGTATTCTTTTCACCTGAAAGCAGATCCCATAACTCGGAGGCTATCAATACTTCATCGTTATGAAAGTATTTGTTGCCTTCAACGATGTTTGCCAAAAACCTCTTTTTGTCGAAGCTGCATTCGTCTTCACCCTCAACCACGGTTGGGTCAAAAGGGAATCCGATGTAATATGAGACTTTCTTGTCTGGATAGAGTCTCCGTAAAACAGCTTTTGCTTCGAGGATTTTATGTTTCTCCTCTTTAAGCACTCCAGAATTTGGATTGACCGTCTTCAGTTCAATCGCAACAATACTGTCATCTTGAATAAATACATCAGCCGAGAAGTTTGTAGCCGCTATGTCAGCAGGTCCCATACAGGATTCAATTTGTTTATCCTCTTCAATCATATTCGGCTCTCTCTCGGAGTTCTTTAAGTTCGTTATGATATCCGAAATTGCACTTTTCTGTTTGCGCGATATTTTTTCGTTTGTAAAAGCTCTTTTTTCTCCTCCCGATAGAATATGAGCTACTTTTTCAAAAAACTGTTGACCAAGAGTGGTGTTCAATCCATGCAGCCAACTGCTGAGGCTGATAAGTATCTGTGGATTAATGTTATCCTTGCCCAGTTTGTTGGAAAATGCTTTTAAAAAAGCTTCATGGAATGGTGCATTTCTATTCGCATTAGCATCATCTGGGAATGTACCAAACCTACCCACAAGAGTCCTGATTATCTCGATTGATATCTTCTCTTTCACATTATCTTGTAACGGCATAGCTTACATCTCCTTCAGATGGAAAATTGTCTCGGAATAAGCGCCTTTATCTTTCTCTGTCCTGTTGAGAACTGGACGTTTATACTGGTTTACTATCATCATCCCTGATTTTTCGGCAATTGTCGGATACAGGTTGTACTTGTCGTTGGCAACAAGGAAAACATTGTAGTCTTTAGCAAGGTATTTTTTGGAATTGAGGAGGACGTCACTGACACCCTGGACATAACTGTTTTTTGCATCTCTGCCTTGTCCTCGATACAATGGCCCAATTTCCAACTCGTCGTTGCGCTCAAAACCAAAGAGATCATAGGCATAAGCATGTTGCTCATGATAATCTATCAAACCAACGTATGGTGGAGATGAAAAAATGCCGTCAATACCCCTGGAGTTTAGCAGAGCATAAAGATCCGGGTTTACAATCTGCATTCTTGACAATAAATCAATGTTCCTGCTATCTCCTGTAACACAAACCTGATGAGTGTTTGTCCTCAGAGCATCAAATTGCCGAAGCCTTTTGATTGTATCCTTTGTGTAGGTGTTCCACCATTTCAGAATTGAGAATATCGGTTTGCAAATCTTACCATGTTTTGTGCAGTAATAGGTTGTTATCACGGGTTCAAGCAAAGTGGCAAGATCTGAGTGCGTGGTTGCCCGGCAGCTTCTGATAGTTCTGCTAAGAATGACTGCGATGATCTTTTTGGTGTCTTGATTGCTGATCTTTTTAATCTCCTGGAAAACAACATCAATCTCCTTTAACACAGGCTGGATGAACCATTTTTCCAAAAAGTTTTTGGGATCGCTCTTTAGCAGTTCTATGTCATATCTTTCGAGCAGCCTGTTGTATGTAAGCAGAAACTCTTTGGCTTTCTCAGCAGAGTAAGATTTCTCGTCAATCAATCTATTACGTACCCTGAACTTGTATTCCGGGACAGGAAAGAATTGGTTGTTGAACTTATAAAGCTCTTCCAGCAGTTCGTTTTCAAATTCCAGAGTATGAGAGTTAGTCAAATATGATTCAAGAACTTTGGTTATTCTATTGACCTCATTTTGTATGTCGTTTAAATCATATTTATTGATTTTACACGTGGATATCAACGAGTTAAAAGCAGATACATCCACCCCTATTGCATGTATGCCCAATTCGTTTGCTTGCACAAGGGTTGTCCCGCTCCCGCAAAAAGGATCCAATACAAGGTCGCCGGGTTTGAAAAAAACCTCATGCTTGAAGTTGTCAGTGTGAGAATCAAGGAAATACTCAACCAATTGGGGAATAAACTTTCCTTTATAGGGATGAAGCCTATGGACGTGCTTTGTGGTTTCAGCTTCTTTGTAGTTATCAAATGACAATGCCCAGTTGAGATCGTCTCCCAATTGGTTTCGCCACGATATTTCCCGACTGCCATTGTAAGACTTGTAATAGTCCTCAAGTTCTTGTTTGGAAACCAATGTGCTGCCATTTTCAGAGTATTTCTTTATACGGCCATATTGGATAAGATAGCTAATGTTAGACACTGATACATGCTTTCCTAAGTGTTTACTGGCCCAGAGACTTGCGTCTTTCACATTGATTAGTTTGGATGCTTGATCCACGGGTCCTCCTTCGGATTCAATTACTAAGCATCATAGCGAACTTGGTCTTTCAATCATTAAAAAAACTCGTTTGCTGTCAAGTCCAAATTCATTGATTCTGCTACAATATACCTAACTATCATGTTTACTATCAAGATGATATCGATTTCTTACAAGTTAAATACGCTTATAGATATGATTCTAAAACCCACACGGAAGCAAATCATGGGAAAAGACGCCCTGACCTCTTCCGGACAGGATGTCAAAATGAGGATTGTAAGTTCATAACGTTGGTTTGGGAGTGATTTTATTTTTTACCTGCGCTGCTTTAGACCACGAAACAGCTTGACAGGGCAGGCCATTCTGCATATTATGCTAACCTGCCCTATCCAGTCTAAGAACAAGGGTTTTCCCATTATGATAAAAGGGGAATAGAATGCTATACTATCTGCTAAAGGTACTCATTTCAGCGGGATTGATCGTGCTGGTGAGCGAAATCTCCAAGCGCAGCAGCCTGGCGGGGGCGATTCTTGCCTCTGTGCCTCTGGTTTCCTTCCTGGCCATCCTGTGGATGTATCTGGAGACCAGGGATGTGAAACAGATCGCGGCGCTGTCCACGGATATATTCTGGCTGGTGTTGCCGTCCCTGCTGTTCTTTGTACTCTTTCCCCTGCTGTTGAGGCGCAACGTCAATTTCTACCTGGCTTTCGGGCTATCCGCGGCGCTCATGGTGGGATGCTATATTTTCACCACCTGGCTGCTCAAGCTGAGATGAATCCGCCAGGCTACGGCGGCAGAAGGAATTGATTGAGGCTTCAAAAGACTGGATCACGGGTCAAGCATGCGCTTGCCCGTGATGACGCGGTATATAGCTGGTGAGATTTTTTCTGGGCTGCGTCCAGCATCAACACGTCACCACGACACCACCTTTCCACGAACCTGTTCATGAGATGGATCACTGAAGTCGCGTGTCGGCAGGCTCAGGCCTGGGCCAGGCTTTCTTTATAGGCTTTGAATTTCGCCAGCAGTTCCGCGTCGTTCAGCGCGAGGATCTGGATGGCGAGCAGGGCTGCGTTTTTGGCTCCGCCGATGGCCACACAGGCCACCGGAACGCCCGGGGGCATCTGGGCAATAGAAAGCAGGGCGTCCATTCCGCCCAGTCCTCCACTGGCCAGGGGTACCCCGATCACGGGCAACGCGGTGTGGGAGGCGATCACTCCCGGCAGATGGGCTGCCATGCCTGCCACGGCGATTATCACCTTCACCCCTTCCGCCTCGGCGTTTTTGGCCAGGGCGGCGGTGTTTTCCGGTTTGCGGTGGGCGGAGGAGATGTGCAGGTCATGCTCCACCCCAAATTCCGCCAGGGTCTGGCCGATAGTCTCGGCGGCGGCAAAATCGCTCTTGCTGCCCAAAATAACTCGCACCGCGGGCATGGTTATTTGTTCTGTTCTTCGGTGACTACGGTGAGCAGTTCGTGGATTTCCTTGGTGCTGGTGGCAGTGGCGAAAGAATCCAGGACACCGGAGTTCATGATCAGCTTGGAGATGTAGGAGAGGCTGAAGAGGTGCTGTTTGTCGTTGTGCAGCAGCAGCATGAAGAAGATGTTGACCGGTTTGTTGTCCGGGGCGTCGAAATCCACCGGTTCGGAGCTGCGTCCGAAGAGGATGCTGGGTGTTTTGATCTTGGACGGATGGAGATGGCGGGGGTGCAGCAGCGCCACGCCGTGGCCGATGGCGGTGGAGATCAGCTCCTCGCGGGCAACCACCACTTCGTAGAGCCAGCGGGCGTCACGCACCAGCTTGAGCTGCTTGGCCTTCTCGCTGAGGATGCGGATAGCGTCGTATTTGTTTTCCGCCGTAAAATCCAAAAAGATGTTTTCCGGCCGCATATACTCTTCAAAGTGGCAGATAACGCGCTTGAGCGCAAGCAGTTTCTCATCCACTTCATTGAGGTTGTCCAGCCACGCGTTGAGGGAGTCTTCGTCGATCTTGACGTTCTTTCCCACCAGCTTGGTCTCAAAGACTTCGCTGTTGATCATTTCCACGATAACGCGCTCGGAAACCTTGAGTTTTTTGGCCGCGTCTGCCTTGGACAGATATTTCTTCGCCATATTTAACCTCCTGTGGTTGGGCGGGCAAAATGCCGAAAGCTAACTGTATCAATGTTTATCTTGACAAAGATAGAGCTTTTTCTGAGTATGCAATAATGGTCAAGTTATTTATTCGTCTGGCGCTGCTCTGCGTGGTACTTTCAGGTTGCTCATATTCCGTCTATTCAAATGCTTACCCGCATTTGAAAAAAGTTGCCGTGCGCGCTTTTGAGAACCGCTCGGCGGACTATGACCTGGGCGACAAACTGCTGAATGGCCTCTCCCAGGAGTTTGCCAACGACGGCCGCCTCAAGCTGGTCACCCAACAGCCGGACTGCACCTTGGAAGGCAGCATCAACAGCTTTGAGGAAAACATCTACAGCTATGACGCCGCCAACAACGTGCAGGACTATCAGTTGCGCCTGGTCTGCAGCGTCACCTTCACCGACCTGATCAACAACCAGGTGATCTGGGAAAACAAAGCCCTGCAGGTCACCTGCAACTATGCCGTATCCGAAGGCAGCACAGCGCAGTTTAACAGCAAAGAGGAAGCCACCGATGAGCTCATCTCCCTACTCTTCAAAGCCATCATCCAAAACACCCTCGAAACCTGGTAAGGCTTTGCGCCTTAACCGCTTTCTGGCCGAATGCGGCCTGGGTTCGCGCCGGAGGGTGGAAGAGCTGGTGCTGGACGGGCGCATCCTGGTGAACGGCGAGGTCTGCCGCGACCTTAGCTGCCAGGTGAATCCCCAGGCGGACGAAGTGGCGCTGAAAGGCAAGGGCGTACTCTCCCTTCCCACGGAACAGCAATATCTGATGCTGAACAAGCCGCGCGGCTACGTGGTGACCGCCCGGGACGAATTCAGGCGCCAGACCATCTATGACTTGCTGCCGGAGCGGGCTTCCAAGCTGCGTTACGCAGGCAGGCTGGACAAGGATTCCGAAGGTCTGCTGCTGCTCACCACCGACGGAGAACTGATCAACCGCCTCTCGCATCCGCGCTACAAGGTGGAAAAGGTTTACAAAGCCACCATCAGCCGCCGCCTCAGCAAACAGGAACTGGACAGCCTGCGCAAGGGAGTGCAGATCGAGGGCGGGCTGACCCGCCAGGCCGGGGTCTTTGTGAAAAGCAGCTCCGAGAGCGGCATGACCCTGAAATTCGTGATCACGGAAGGACGCAAGCGGCAAATCCGCCAGATGGTGGAAGCCGTGGGCGCCAAGGTGCTCACGCTCAAACGCCTGCAGTTCGGAACCTTGCATCTGCGCGACCTTCCCGCCGGACGCTGGAGGCCGCTGACCCAGCAGGAAATCCGCTCACTCAAATCCATCACCGGGGAAAACAAACATGAAAATAGCACTGCTCGGCCTGCCCAAAAGCGGTAAGACCACAATCTTCAACGCCCTAACCCGCGGCAACGCCTCCACGGACAAATACGCCCCGCCTGCCCACGAAGCCAACGTGGGAGTGGTGCAGGTGCTGGATGAGCGCATCACCCGCCTGAGCGAACTCTATAAACCCAAAAAGACCATCTATGCTCATATAGAATACCGGGATTACCCCGGCATCTTCTCTTCCCGCGCGGAAAATCCGGACAACGCGCTGTTTTCGGATATCAAAGCCTGCGAAGGCTTCGCCCTGGTGCTGCGCGCCTTCGCGGACGAAGAACTGGACGGCCTCTACGGCCCCGCCGACCCCCTGCGCCAACTGGGCGAATTTGAGGACGAGATGATCATCAGCGACCTCATCGTGGCCGAAAAACGCCTGGAAAAGATCGAACTGGGCTACAAGCGCGGGGTGAAGACCCCCGCCATCCAGTTTGAGGAAAAGGTGCTGCGCGCCTCCTGTGAACACCTGCAGGACAACCTCCCCCTGCGCGGCCTGCAACTGTATCCCGAAGAGGAAAAAGTCCTGCGCGGCTTCCGCTTTTTCAGCCAGAATCCGCTGCTGGTTCTCATCAATGTGTCCGAAGACGAATATACCGCCCATGATGACCTGAAAACCCAGATCGCTGCCCGCGGTCACACCGTGGAGGTGATCGCCGGACGCTTTGAGGAGGAACTCAGCAAGCTGGATGAGGAGGAAGCAGCCGCCTTCATGGAAGACATGGGCATCGGCGAAAGCATCCGCGACCGCCTCACCCACCTTTGCTACAAGATGTTGGGTTACCTCAGCTTCTTCACCGTGGGGGAAGACGAAGTGCGCGCCTGGACCATCACCCGCGGTGACAACGCCGTCACCGCCGCCGGAAAGATCCACTCCGACCTCGCCCGGGGCTTCATCCGCGCAGAATGCTTCAAATATGACGACCTCATCGCCCACGGCTCCGAGAAAGCCCTGCGCGAAAAAGGACTTTTCAGGCTGGAAGGCAAGGAATACCTGGTGCAGGACGGCGACATCATCTCCATCCGCTTCAACGTCTGAGGAACAGCAATGGCAAGCCGCGGTAACAGCAAAACACGCTCCAGACGACAGTCTTTCAAGGCCTGGCACAAGCGCCTGATCGCCGGAGCGCTCACCCTGCTCAGCCTGCTTGTCTTCCTTTCCCTCATCTATGGCAAGGAATCCATCCTGCGGGACTACCAGCAGCTCAGCTACAGCGGCCACATGCTGAGCTGGTTTTTCCAGCCCTACCTGCAGACCGCCAACCTGATCGGCGTGTTTGGCGCGGTGATCAGCTATATCTTGCTTTATCTTTTCGGCTACTGGCTGTCGCTCCTGGGTTCGCTGCTGCTGCTGGTGGTCTCGCTGCAATACTTTTTGGAGCCCGAAGCCCATCACGGGCGGCAAAAGAGCTATTTGCTGCTCATCACCGCCTTTTTGCTGCAAATCCTGTTTTGCAATCCTTTGGCCGAGTATCAGCACAGCGTTATCCCCCTCTTTGTGCGCAAGGTGCTATATGCCATCTTCCGCGGCCCCGGCTCCTCCATCATCCTGGTGGGAGGCATCGTCCTCAGCCTGGTGCTGTTCTTTGAGTTCCGGCGCATCAAGCAGTGGCTTGCCTTTTTGCGGGAGGATTTTGCCCGCCGCCGGGAAGCGCGGCAGGACAGTGCGCAGCAGCCCCGTCCCAATATCAACCCCGATGTCCCGCCTGCCCCTCAGCCCGTGATCCAAAACCACAGCCAGCCGGAAGAGGAACCGCAGCCCGCACCCTCTCCCCAAAAGCGGGAACCTGCCCCTGAAGCAAAGCCCGCGCCCCGTCCCCAGCCTGTATCGGAAGACGATGAGGGGCGGGAATACGTGATGCCCTCCATCGAAGACTTTTTGGAAAGCCCCGTCAAGCTTTCAGATCGCGACCGCAAGGAGATCGAGAGCCAAATCCTGGAAACCAGCCAGATCCTCAAGAACAAGCTGGCGGAGTTTGGCATCGAAGCCGAGGTGCGCAACGTCAATATCGGCCCCATTATCACCCAATACGAGCTGGAACCTGCCAAAGGGGTCAAGGTGAGCCGCTTTACCTCCCTGGCGGACGACCTCGCCCTGGCCATCAAGGCCAAGAGCATCCGCGTGCAGGCGCCCATCCCCGGCCGCGGCCTGATCGGCATCGAGATTCCCAACCTCACCCGGGATATGATCTATCTGCGCGACCTCCTGCTCTGCGAGGAAATGCGTAACAACAAGAACAAGCTGGTCTTCGGACTGGGCAAGGACATCGCCGGACGCCCAGTGGTCACCGACCTCGCCAAGATGCCCCATCTGCTGATCGCGGGAGCCACCGGCAGCGGCAAAAGCGTGTGCATCAACACTATCATCATGAGCCTGATCCTGCGTGACACCCCGGATGACCTGCGCCTCATCCTCATCGATCCCAAACGGGTGGAACTGGCTGGCTACAACGACCTGCCCCACCTCATCGGCTCCGTGGTCACCGAACCTGAAAGCGCCCTGGAAAACATGTATTGGGCGGTGAAGGAGATGGAACGCCGCTACGAGCTGCTGCAGGAGGCCAGGGTGCGCGACATCAACGGCTACAACGAACGCGCCGCGCTGGATAAAGACCTGGAAAAGTTGCCCTTTATCGTGATCATCGTGGATGAGTTCGCCGACCTCATCATGACCAGCGGCAAGGATATCGAACTGCCCATCACCCGCCTCGCGCAGATGGCGCGCGCCGTAGGCATCCACATCATTCTGGCCACCCAGCGCCCCTCCATCAAGGTCATCACTGGAATCATTAAGGCCAACTTCTCCGCGCGCATCGCGTTCCAGGTGTCCTCCCGGGTGGATTCCCGCGTGATCCTGGACACCATCGGCGCGGAGCGCCTGCTGGGCAGCGGTGACATGCTCTTCATGCCCCCGGGCAAAGCCATCGCGCAACGCATCCACGGCGCCTATGTTTCCGACCACGAAATAGCCCGGGTCTGCGAATTCATGAGCATACAGCCCAAACCCCGCCAGGAATTCAATGTTACGATGGAACAAGAGGGCGAACTGGGTGTCCTTGACTATGACGACGAGCTGTTCCCGGAGGCCGCCCGCGTGGTGGTGAGCGCCAACACAGCCTCAGTTTCCATGCTGCAGAGGCATTTCAAGATCGGCTACGCCCGCGCCGGACGCCTGATTGACATGCTGGAGCGCGCCCGCATCATCGGCCCCCATCTGGGCAGCAAATCCCGCGATGTGCTGGCCAACCGGGATGAACTTATCCGCATGGGACTGATCCGCGAAGACTGACCGCGGGCAGGATTTTCCCCACGGCGGAGTATGATTTTTAACGAGGGACGCGGCGCCGTCCGCGCCTTTCAGTCAATGAACGCAAAGGAATAAACAATGACCGCAAAGAGGATGACCGCCCTGCTGGCGTGCCTGTTGCTGCTTGGCAGCCTGCAGGCGGCTGTGAGCCAGGCTCAGCTCTATCAGAAGATGCGCGCCGCCTATGGTTCGCTCAAGACCTATCAGGCGGAGCTGAGCCAGAGCAACTACTATCCCCAGCTTAAACGCACCATCAGCTACAACGGGAAGATCTACTTCACTCCCGGGCGCATGCTGATGAGCTTTTCCAGCCCCTCGGTGCAGCGCCTGCAGATTCGGGACGGCCAGGTGGAGCTTTACGACGCGGCCTCCAAGACCCTGCTCCGCGCGCCCATGCAGCCGGAATTTGGCAAGATGAACCCGGTGGAGATACTTGACCTCTACTGGCAGAAATCGCGGGTCTCCGTCACCAGCGAAACCAAGAGCCAGGCCAGCGTTAGCCTCAGACCCAAATCCGACAAGCTGATCAGCAGCCTGTCCGCCACCCTGGACAAGAAGAGCGGACTGGTCACTTCGCTGAGCTACACCGACAAAAGCGGCAACAAGGTCACCTACAAGTTCAGCGGCATCAAGACCAACGCCGCGATTCCATCCTCGGTGTGGAACTTCAACTATCCCAAGGACGTGCAGGTGATCGAACAATGAAAAGGAGATGTCTGTGATTGCCCTGATTATGGCCGGAGGTTCCGGCACCCGCTTCTGGCCCGCCAGCCGTGCCAGCCAACCCAAACAATTTCTCCGCGTGACCGGCGACAAGTCCATGCTCCAGCTCACCTTTGACCGCCTGGAAGCCCAAATCCCCGCCCACAAGATCTACGTGGTGACCGCCGGAAGCCAGGCGCAACTGGTGCGCGAACACCTGCCCCAACTGCCCCCCGAAAACATCATCATCGAACCCTTTGGCATGAACACCGCCCCCTGCATCGCCCTCAGCGCCGCGCATCTGGCAACCATCTATCCACAAGAGGAAGCCATGCTGGTGCTGCCCGCGGATCACGTGATCCTGGACGTCCCCGCCTTTCTCCGCAGCGTGAACCTGGCGGAAAAGGTGGCGCGGCAAGGGGCTTTGGTCACCTTCGGCATCGTGCCGGAGTATCCCGCTACCGGCTATGGCTACATCGAAGCGGGGGAAGAACTTGAGCCGGGTGTGAGGAAGGTCTCCCGCTTCAAGGAAAAGCCCGACCTTACCACCGCCACGGAGTTCTTGCGGCAGGGCAACTTCTATTGGAACAGCGGCATGTTCTGCTGGACTCTGGCCTCGATCGAAGCCGCCTTCCGGAGCCACCTGCCCCGCGCGCTGGAAGTGGCCGGGCAGACCCTTGCCCTGCTCAAGGGCGGCGCTGACCAACAGAGAGTGAATGACGCCTACGCCCAAATGCCCCGCGTGCCTGTTGATATCGGCATCATGGAGCCCGCCTCCAACCGCGCCGTGATCCCCGTGAGCATTGGCTGGAACGATGTGGGTTCCTGGAAAGCGCTGGCGGACATCTCCCCGGCGGACGGCGAGCAGAACCACTTTCCCGCCGGAGGCCTTGCCCTGTCCTCGCGGGACAACTACATCTACAGCGATAAATACGTGGCCCTCATCGGCGTGGAGGGGCTTTGCGTGGTGGAGACCGCGGACGCCATCCTGGTCTGTTCCAAAGAGCGCAGCGAGGACGTGAAGAAGGTCGTGGAGCATCTGCAAGAACAAAAGAAGGAAGAACTGCTTTGAATAGATTATTTTTTACAGCCCTGCTGGCTCTGCTGGCCTGCCTGGCCTGGGCTGGATTCGACCCCGATACGGAACTCTCCAGCTACCGCGGCGTGATCGAACTGCGCGGCAGCCAGACCTGGCTGCTGGATGATTCCGGCGACGGCCTGCGCCTATTGCTTGCCCCGCGCGGCCTGCTGGACAGCCTGGGGCTGCATCTGGCGGAGGGCGACACTGTCGCGGTGGAAGGCTGGCGCAAGAATGAGCTCTTTTTAGTGGGCAGGCTATGGCAGGAAGCGGACGATTCCAACCCCTGGCTGCTCCGAAACTTGGACGAAGCTTCGCTGCAAACAGGCGGCGTGTCTGATTACCGGGTGAACGGCGGAAAGTGCATCGGCTGCAAGCTCTGCGTTTCCCGCTGCCCGACCGGCGCCATCAGCGTGGTCAACCGCAAGGCGCGGATAGACGCCGAACTCTGCACGGAGTGCGGCATCTGCATTGAAGGCTACGGCAAGTTCAGAGGCTGCCCGGTGGGAGCCATTGAAAAAGAATAAGGCTTGGAGACCCCTGAAGCCATGAAGCAGTGGACGATTTACCTGCGGGCGGTGCTGGCCATGCTCTTTTGGGCGGTCACCTTTGTCTGGATCAAGGTGGCGTTGGTCACCTACCGTCCTTACGAGATCGTCTTTTTGCGCCTGCTGCTGGCCTCCGTGCTGCTGTTTGGGGTGACGCGCCTTTTTCGCCAGAGTGAAAAAGTATCCGCCAAAGACCTCCGCTATCTGATGCTGGTGGCTTTCTGCGAGCCTTTCATGTATTTCATCGGCGAGGCCAATGGGATGCAATATGTGTCCCCGACCCTGGGCTCGCTGATCATCTCCACCATCCCGCTGGTGAGCGCGCTGGGCGCCTGGATATTCCTCAAGGAAAGGATTTACCCCCTGCTGATCGTGGGGCTGCTGGTCTCTTTCTCCGGCGTGGCGCTGCTCAGTTTTGCCGAGCCCGACCTCCACGGAACCCTCAAAGGCGTGCTGCTGCTCATGGTGGCGGTCTTTTCCGGGATGTTCTACGGCATCACGGTGCGGCGCATGACCCTCAAATACCGCTCCCTCACCATCGTGACCTGGCAAAACTTCTTCGGCATGCTCTATATGCTGCCCCTTTTCCTCTACTTCGACCTGGGGCATTTCCTCACCGTGCGCCATTCCGCAGTGGGCCTGCTCACCATCGCCGCCATGAGCGTTTTCGCCAGCGTGGGCGCTTTCTTGCTCTACACCGGAGTTATCCGCGAGCTTGGCCTGATCCGCTCCAACGTCTTTACCAACCTCATCCCGGTCTTCACCGTGTTCCTGGCCTTTTTCATACTGGGCGAACGCCTCAGCCTCCGGGGCGCGGCGGGAGTTACGCTCACCGTGCTGGGGCTGCTGATCTCTCAATCCCACGATCTGCGGCAGTTGCGGCGCAAGAGATTGAGCAAAAATCTTTCCCAAAGTGGAATGTAACATGCATGTATAATTTCTGGATAAAAATTAAAGTTGACGAGGTTTAGATGAGTTCAACTGTCAAACATACTTTGCTTTGCGCCTTGCTGCTCCTGGTTTTGGCGACCGCCGCCGGGCAGACCCTGCGCTTTTCGGTGAGCCCCTCCGAGCTTAAACCGGGAGACAAGGGAATGCTGCGCGCCACGGTCTCCTTCCCGGATTCCATGAAGCAATCCTACGACCCCTCCGAGGGGGAATCGCCCTATTTCTTCCTCAGCGGAGACAGCCCCGCTCTCAGTTTTGGCAAGCTGAGCTACCCCAAGCCGACCAAGGTATCCTCCGATGGCTTCTGGGTTTACCACAACAGCGTGACCCTCAGCCTGCCCTTCACCGTGAAGGCCAATGCCAAGCCGGGCAAAGTAGCTGTCAATGCGACCTTTGGCTACAACCTCTGCCACAAGACCACCGGATTCTGCGGAATGCCTTCCGAGGAAAGCCGCCAGCTCAGCCTGCAGATTCTCCCCGGGGACGCCGCCAGCCCCGCCGCCTCTGTAGATGAGGAAAGCTTGGAAGAACAGCCCAGCGGGGAGGAACCCGCCGCGCGGACGGAGCCTGCCGCCGAGGCTGAAAAACCCACAGACGGTAAGACCAGCACGGGCAGCATCCTCTTTTACATGCTGATGGCGATCCTGGGCGGGATTGTGCTGAACTTCACCCCCTGCGTGCTGCCGATCCTCCCCATCCGCGCCATGAGCATGGTCAACCAGGCGCAGAAGGACGTCACCAAAGTGCTGCTGCACACCCTGGTTTACACCCTGGGCGTGCTGATTTCCTTCGGCTCCATCGCCGCCGTGTTCATCATCGCCCGCCTTTCCGGCGTGAACCTCACCTATGGATTTTTGAGCCAGAGCCTCACCTACAACCTCATCATGCTCAGCATCCTCTTCCTCTTCGGGCTTTCCCTGCTGGGAGTCTGGCAAATGACCCTGCCGGGGATGAACGCCGCCGCCAAGACCTCCTCCAAAAAGGGCTACGCGGGCTCATTCTTTGGCGGCATCTTTGCTTTCCTGATGGGCTTCAGTTGCATGGGCCCCTTCATGGGCCCGGCGCTTGAAGTGGCCGTGCGCCTCTCCTCTCCGCTGCTGATGATCTTCTTTTTGCTCATCGGCTTTGGCTTTGCCCTGCCCTTCATCCTGATCAGCCTCTTCCCCAAAGCGCTCAAGCTGATCCCCAAACCGGGCGAATGGATGAATATCTTCAAGGAAGTGATGGGCTTTCTGTTACTGCTGCTGACCTGGAAATACTTCAGCAACATCTGGGGCCTCACCAAAAGCGGAGTTTACCTGCTGGACACCGCCCACTTCGTGGTCTTCCTCGGCTTCGCGGCCTGGCTCTACGGGCGTTTTGTGCGCATGGAAAACAGCAAGGCCGTGCAATATATCTTCACCCTGCTGACCATCGCGGTGATCGTGTTTGCCGCCTGGAACTACCTGCCCTGGAAGGAAAAGCACGTCCCGCCGCAGAGCGCCGCCGCCCTGGTGGACGGGATGCAGCCTGCCGACCACGAGGGCTGGTATGTATTTACCCCCGAACTCTTTGACAGGCTCCAGGCGGAAGGCAAGACCGTGTTTCTGGACATCGGCGCCGCCTGGTGCACCAACTGCAAGACCAACGAGAAAAAAGTCCTGCATCAGGAAGATATCGCCGCGGAATTCAAAAAGCTCGGCGTGGTGACCCTCAAGGGCGATTTCACCAACGGCGATCCGGTGCTAAAGGACTGGATCCAAAAGGGCGGCAGCATCGGCGTGCCCTTCAACGTGCTCTACATCCCCGGCCAGGAGCCGGTCAAGATGCCGGAGCTTTTCAGTAAAAAAGACCTGCTGGACGCCCTGTCCCGCGTGCCAGCCAGGGAGGGTAAATGAGACTTAGAATAATCCTTATCCTGCTGTCCCTCACAGCTTTACTGCTGTTGGGCTGCGACCGTTTTGAACGCGAGCTGGTGCAACCTTTCCAGCCCGCCAACTTCTCCGCCGGGCTTTTCACTCCCCTGGGCGATTCTTTACAGGTGGCATCCGCCGACAACCTCGCTCCGGTGAAACACTTCTTTTCCCCTTATTACCTGCACTCCGGCAGCACCCGCGCCGACCTCATGACCTGGCTGGGCGGCATCTACCTGCTGGAAGACGAGCCTGTTTTCGAGGTCAGCTTCAGCCGCGTGCGTCAGGTATCGGCATCAAGCGCCGTGGCGGACTGGCGCCTGAAAGCGAGACGGCCGGACTGGGGCGAGGTGCTGGCAGACACCACCTTTGTGGATGACGAACTTATCCGCCTCAGCGACGGCTGGAAGTTTCTGGGCAACGGCCTCTCATCCGCGGGGCAAGTCTCCAAACAGCACGTGATCGTGGAATACTTCACCTTCCTGGGCTGCCCCAACTGCCCGCCCGTGGAAGCCCAGTTGCGCAGCCTGGCTGCCCTTTATCCGGGACGCTTCACCTTTTTGGAATACCACACCGCGCCGCCTCTGCAGGCAGAACCAAACACCACTTACAACTATTACACCGCCGGACTGACCAACGCTTCCGTGCCGCTTTCGGTGCTGCAGGGGCAGACCCTCCTGCAAGGCAACCAGGAAGCAGTCCTGAATTCGTATGTGACCGCCACCCAGGGCTTTGCCGCCCAGGAAAGCGGCATCTCCTATGAGCTGCCCAGCTTCGCGGTCAACGGCCGCGACATCAGCGGAAACATCGTGCTGAACTGCAATCAGCCAGGATTAAACATAACAAACATGGTGCTGAACGTAGTCCTCATCGAGGAGGAAGTCACCGCCCAGGGACAGACCCGCCACAATGTGGTGCGCGGCAAGGCCAGAGTTCCATTCACCGCCGACAGCCCAGGGGAGCCCGTCTCTTTCCTCCTGCGTTCCGCGACGGAAATCGCCGAAGATTGCGCCCTGGTGATCTTCGCCCAGACCATGCCCGACGCCTTCGATGGCCATGCCACCATCCACGGCGGCATCAAAACCAACCTTTTCGGAGACAACTGCAAGTGACCAAATCTCTTGCAATTAACCGCCGTCCCCGGGATACCGCCCCCATATCCAACCCTGGCTCTGCCTGGGGTCAACCTGGAGTCAACCTTATAATTTATAAGGATGACCTAAGGATGATGGCGCCAATTTTTCTGGTGTCAAATGAGGGCGGCAGGAGCGGGAAAACGGCAGTGAAACTTGTCCAAACCAACAACTTACATTATATTAAAAATATAGGAGCAATACAATGAAACTGTGGCTTTGCGTAATCATCCTCGCGCTGTTGGCGGGCGCGGCTTTTGCTGATCCGCTGCCGGAATTCAGGCTGCCGGACGAGACCGGCAAGAACGTGGCTCTCTCAGATCTCGTGGGCAAAGGCCCCCTGATCGTGGATTTTTGGGCGGATTACTGCCAGCCCTGCAAGCTGGCGATGCCTCATCTGGACGCCCTGGCGCGCAAATATGACAGCCTCACCGTGGTGCTGGTCTCCCTGGACGCCCCCAAGGCGCAGGCCAAGGCGCGCGCTTTTTTGAAGAGCAAGGATTACAAGTTCGTCACCCTCTTCGATCCCGACAAAACCCTGGCCAAAAAACTGAACGTGGTCAACCCCCCCCACACCTTCATCGTGAACAAAGAGGGCGAGATCGTGTGGTCGCACCTGGGATTTGAAGCGGGCGCGGAAAAGGAATATGAGGCGCAGGTTCGCCAGGTTATGGGCCTGGAGGAGGAAAAGGCAGGCGAAGAAAAGGATTGCGACTGCCCGCCTGATTGCCCCGGACGCGCTTCCAAAGAGGCTTGCGGATGCGAAGATTAGTATTTGCCCTGCTTTTAGTGGCGCTGTGCGCCGGACTGGCAGCCCAGAAATCGCCCATTGTCAACGGCCTCAACGAGGCACGCTTCATCTGGCGCGCCGCGGAGGACTCCCTCAACACCTATTTTGAGGACAGCTTTTCCTTCAGCCTGGCATACAATTACTTCACCTTCGGGCTCAAGTTCAACGCCGGGCTGCCCAGATACAGCACCGACCAGAACCAGCTTCTGGACGAGCTGCGCCCCGACGCCCTGAGCTGGGACTGGGAAGACCTCTACGCCAGCTACGCGCGCGACGTCTGGCTCATTCACGCCGGAAAGATGGAGGAGACCTTCGGCAGCGGGATGATCTTCCGCAGCTATGAGAACGTGGAACTGGACGAGGATTACCGCGTTACCGGATTCAAGTTCGGCTATGACCGCGGCCTCCGCCTCAAGGCGCTGTATTCCGGATTCTCCGGCGGCGGCGGGGGGGACAAACTCGACCTGGCTTACGGAATGGACGCCGAGTATCCCGTGCTGAAACCCCTCACCTTGGGCGCCACCGCCTTTTCCGCGCAGAGCTACGTGGGAATAAAGTATCTGCAGGACAACGTATTGGGCGGACGCGCCAAGTTGCGCAAAGGCTCCTTTGAAGCCGGAGTGGAATACGCCAGCCGCGACAAGGTGGATAACCCGGACAACGGCAGCGCGGTCTATGCCGACGCCTCCCTCTCCTTGAGCCTGCTGCAGTTCGGCACGGCTTACAAGTATTACGACAATTTCAACTATTACAATAACTTCCAGGATCTGCCCCTCGCCAACCACCACAGCGAAACGCTCTCCGACGGACAGGCCTCCGGCTCCGATGAACAGGGATTTCAGGTCTGGACTATCTTCAACCTGCCCCGCGATCTCACCCTCAATCTGGACTACGCCGAGGCCTGGGACAGCTCCAAAAAGCTGCGGATGAATGACTTTTACGCCGGACTGGACTGGATAAAGGGAAAACTGAACGGCACCCTCTCCTTCAGCTTTCTGGAAAAACTGGATGAAAGCGACACGGAACTGCTGGACGGCAACAAAAACCGCTGGCAGAAAGAATACTATCCCGGCTTTGTGGTCAGCTTCCCCGCCTGGGGCTACCAACCCACCCTGACGGGCGAATTCAAGGCCGTGGCCAAGGAATCCGTGAAGCAAAGCGAACAGAACGGCGTCAGCTACGACCTGCTTTACGAAAGCAGCCACTATGAGCCCAAGCTGCAACTGGATGTGGCTTTGGGCAAGCTTTCTCTGGCGCTGGGAGCCCAGGCCTGGTGGGAGGACTTTTCCTCCCTCGGGGACGGCACCTACTGGCCCAACCTGGAAGCCAAATATCCCATCCTCGGCGGCACCGACCTGGTGGTGTTCGTGGGCCGCGAAGCCGGTGGAAAGGTCTGCCGCAACGGCGTTTGCCGCTATATGGCGCCCTTTTCCGGGCTGAGGGTGGATCTGAATACAAGATTTTAACTGAGGAGTTCCCATGAGAAACGCTCTTTTGATGCTTTTGGCGCTGGCTTTGCTGCCCCTGGCGGCAAATCCGCAATACTATCCGCTTACCACGCTGGCGGAGGGTTTTGGCGCCTCCAACGACCCCCACAGCGATTTTGCCTTCCAAAACCTGAACGCGATCTGGAACCAGACCAACCCGGAGGAGTTCATCTCCTGCCACTTCTACCACGCTTCCGGCAATCTGACCACGCCCAGCGCGGAAAACTGGATCAGCACCCAGGGCGTGACGGTTTACCCCACAGTCGGCATCAACGGCAACCCGGTGATAATCGGCAACGTCCCGGCAGGTTACTATTGGAACGCGGTTTCCCAGTATCTCTACCAGTCCTCGCCGCTCAGGATGGAGCTGGATTCCTTCGACTCCTCCACTGGAGATGCTGTGATCACCGTTACCAGCCTCGATCCCGACCTCGCCCCGGGGAACTACACCCTGGTCTGGTATCTGCTGGAAAACGGCGTGCAAGGAAAGGACAACGTGGCGCGCCTGGTGGAAACGCAGTCCATCACCCTGCCTCCGACGGGGCAGCAGAGCAGCTTCAACCATAGCTTCAGCCTCGATCCCGCCTGGAACCAGGCCAACCTGTGGATGGCGGCTTCGGTGCGCACCACGGCTCAATCGGCTATCCTGCAAAACGTTTCCTCCCTGCCCAATCCCCCGCACCGCCTGCGTGCCGCCATGGATTGGGATCCCGCGGCGCTGGTGGCTCCTCCCAACGGCTCTTTCAACTCGCCCACGCTGTGGATCTTCAACACCGGAGAGTCGGGCAACATGACCATGCAAATAGTGGTGGATGAAGAAGATGTGGCTGCCGATCCGCTGGATTGGTATTTTAACTACTGCGACGAGGTAGGCGGCTGCTATCCCGGCGGCCAGGCTATGCCTCTGGTGCTCGGAGCGGGCGAAGCCAAAGCGTTCCACCTCAATCTGTGGGTGGGCAGCACCGGACGGGTGAAGTTCCATTTTGAGATCAACTCGCAGCAGTTGGGCACCTTCCGCATCCCCTTCGTGGTGCGCACCACGGATTATGTGGGCGTATCAGACGAGCTGCAGGCGCCTTCCGCCCTGCGCGTGACCGGCAACCATCCCAATCCCTTCCGCGCTTCCACGGTCTTTACGGTGCAGGCGCCGAAAGCGGCGGGCCAGGCGGTGGTGCAAATCTATAACTCACGCGGGCAAAAGGTGGATCAGGTGCTCACCGGAAACCTGCGTCCCGGCGCCAACGAAGTCCTCTGGCAGGCTCCCGCGGGTCTGGCCAGCGGAGTATATTTCTACCGCCTGCAAGGAGATGCTTCCCCCGCCCGGAAGATGCTGCTAATCAAATGACACGGATTGTAAAGAAACTGCTGCCCCTCTTGCTGCTGGCCTGCCTCGGCACCCTGGCCGCCTCGCCGCTTTCAGAGGAGTTTGAACAGCGGGTGCGCGCCACCAAGAGCGCGGAAGAGGGCCTGGTGGTGATCAACGAATACGCGCAGAAAATGACCGACCTGGAAGACCTGCGCGTCCTGCAAAACTATTGGATGCGGGCGGATAAAGGCGCCAGCCAGCAGCACTTTGCCGACCTGCACGACCAGCAGCCGGACTCCCCCGTCTATCACTACCTGTGGCTGCGCGGTTCCGAAAGCCTGTTGCAGCAACTGCGCGGGGGACGCCAGCTCACCAGCCGCTTTCCCGATTTCTACTGGGGATACCGCCTCTTCAGCTCCACCTACTCGCAGGCCTTGCTGGACGATGACGCTCCCGCGGATCTGCAACAGGACGTGCGGGACAATCTGGCCGGGGATCTGAAGCTGCTGAAAAAAGGCCTGAAGAGCTTTGGCGATGATTCCTACCTCCTGCTTGCACTCTATCACCTTCACAACACCAAAGAGGATTACAAAGAGGCGGAAAAGGCGCTGCTCCGTCTGCGTGACCCCCAGGCAATCGAAATGAACTTCCAGATCGTGCTGGATTTCATCACCAAGACCAAGCGCAGCCGCGCCTTCGAGGCCCTCTATCCCCAGTTGCTTTCCCTCGCCATCTCCGAAGGCAAGGTCAAGAGCGCGGACAGCCTCTACATCTACCAGCAGAACTACCTCTACGCGCTGTCGCTCACCGAAGAATGGGGACGCATGCACGCCTATCTGGACAGGTGGCCACAGCTTAAGGAGGAGGACGACACCCTGCCCATGCGCGTGGATATGCATCTGGGCTTGGGACAGCGGGAAACCGCCCTCAACCTGCTGGAGGGGGCCATGGCCAGGGACGTGCTGGATGTGAAGGAAGTGGAAAAGGATCCCAAGTATGAAGTATTGAAAAGCCAGCCCCGCTATCAGGAAGTGATGGACAACGCCCTCCGCAACTGGGAGCAAGGCCGGGAAAAGCGCCGCCAGTTAGCCCTGAAGTCAAAGATCAGCAAGCCCGCCCCGCTTTGGGAACTGCCCCAGGCGGATAGCACCATGGTGCGCCTGGAAAACCAGCGCGGCAAGATCGTGGTGCTGGATTTTTGGGCTACCTGGTGCAAGCCCTGCCTCAAGACCATGCCCCTGCTGGATGCCTGGTTCAAGGAAAACGCCGCGCCTGACCTCGCCGTCTTCTCCATCAACACCTGGCAAAGCCCCTCCGATCTGCCCCAGGTGCTGGAGTACGTGCGCGAATCCGGCTATTCCATGACCCTGCTGTTGGGTAACAACGAACTGCCCAAGGCCTACGGCTTCACCGGCATCCCCTATATCTGCGTGATCGACAAACAGGGCAACATCGCTTACGAACAAAGCGGCTACCGCCCCGACCTGCCGGAGCTGCTGGACTTTTGGCTGGAGGATCTCCGCCGCTGAGGGATTGAGGTGATCAAGCGCCACCACCCCTTCCTGGCGCGCCGGGAACAGCTTGCCCTGCTGCTCCTGGCCGTCCTCGCGGTTCTGGGCTTGAGCCTCAACCTGGCAAGCGGAGAAGCCCGGGCAGCGGAGGAAAGCCCGGTGTTAAAACTGGTTCCGGCGGATTCCGCCGCCCTCGCCAAAACCCTGCTGATCGACATCCGCACCGCCAGCAAGGAAGACCTGATGCTCCTCGACGGCATCGGCGAGAAAAAGGCTCAGGACATCCTTGACCACCGCGCCGCCCATCCCTTCACCAGCGTGACCCAACTGCTGGACGTGAGGGGCATCGGCCCCAAGACCTTTGCCCGCCTGCTGCCCTCCCTGGTCAGCTTTGGGGACAGCGCCCTGGTGAACCGGATTACCGCGCAAAACCTTGTTGACTTGAACTCCGCCGGTTCCGGCGCGGCGGCCGCCAACCTCACTCCGGGCAAGCCCAAGCGGGCTCCGGCTGCCAAAGCCGTTCCCAAGAGCGAACTCACCAACATTGTCAACCTCAACAGCGCCGGACTGGAAGAACTCTGCACCCTGCCGGGCATCGGCGAGGTGAAAGCCGCCGCCATCATCGCCTGGCGCAAACAGAACGGCGCCTTTCAATCCGTGGACGACCTGCTGAAGGTTTCGGGCATCGGACCCAAGACCCTTGCCAAAATCCGCCACCGCCTGAGCGTCTGAAGCCAGGCTACCTGAACTTGCAGACGGAGCGGAGGAAGGATTTTGCTTCGCCGCGCTAAAACATTAAAGTTACCTTCACAAAGGGCAGCAGCTGGAGCTTCTTGCTCTTAACCACTTTGCCAACCGAGCCCAAGCCTCCCCAATCAACGCTTCCTCTTTTCCCTTTCAAACGGATCCCGGCGTTAAGCAACGCGTAATTATGGTCTTTGACTCCAAAAAATTCCCCGGGTTCGCCCACGAGATTGATGGGAACATAGTACAAAAAGTCCATCATACCGTTAACGCGTTTGAACAAATGCAATATTCCGCCTGTGCCCAGGATGCCCCGGAGGTTCTCTGACTCAATATCGCCGACCAACATACCCATCAGATGGACACTGCCCACTCCTTTGCCACCGTTGCTGCCAAAGCTCAACACGTTACCCAGGGTTAATAACTTGGGTCTGTACGTGCAGGAACCCCAGACCGCGCTTGCCATGCTTTTGCCCCGATAGTAGTTGTACTTTGCACCCGCGGTGATAGTTTCGGCCATATCCAAATTATAATTAAAGGGGAGAACCACCATACCCGCGCTCAGATGCAGCCGGTCGATGGGCGCGTAGGCAAATTGGAGTATAACAGCCTCGTAAACTGTTACCGCGCAGGAGCCTTTGGGCATCGTGTAAGCGGTGGGAAGCATGAAAACGGACTGATCGCCGGCGTGGAATTCCTCGTCAGCCGCGCCCAGGAAGGACAGCGCGCAGAACAGAATAGAAAGTAGAGCCAGTTTTTTCATCGGCTCATCTCCCTGGCGGCGGGAAGGCTCCGCTCCGCCCTGTTAAAACAGGACAGTTGCTTTCACAAAGGGCATCAGCAGGAGATTGCCCTGATCCGCATCGCCCACAAAGCGCATGCCGCCCAAGTCCACACTTACCATTTTCCCTTTGATACGGACACCGACGATAAACATCCCGAAATTATCACTTTCATCCTCGTCTTCCGAATCTGTATCGTCGGGACTGTCCTTGATTCTCAGGGGCGGTAAAATAACGTCCGCCATACCGTTGACGCGGTTTGAGAAACGCACTATCCCGCCCGTGCCCATGACGCCCCAAAGGTAGTCTGGTTTATCCATATCGCCGTACAGCATACCTGCCAGATGAAGGCTGCCGCGTCCGTTGCCACTGTTGTTGCCAAAGCTCACCACGTTGCCCAGGGTATAGACCTCCTCTATGGGCGTGAAAGTTCCCCAGGCCGCGCTTTCCAGGCTTGGGGCCCGGAAGTAGTTGAACTTCGCGCCCGCGGTGATAGTCTTGGCCATTTCCACATTATAGGGGAAACCCATGCCCATGCTCAGATGCAGCCGGTCGCTGAGCGCGTGGGAATACTGTAAAATCACCAATTCGTAATCGATAAACGAGGATGAGCCTTTGGGCATTGTGTAGGCTGTGGGAATAACGAAAACGGATTGATTGGCGGCGTAGAACTCCCCGTCAGCCGCGCCCAGAAAGGACAGCGCGCAAAGCAGGGCACAAAGGGAAGCAAGCTTTTTCATCGACTCATCTCCTTGTCGGAATATACCTTGCAGGACAATATAAACCATTTTCCGCGCAAGGCAAGCCCGATCGCTTAAATAATCC
>DFUX01000043.1 GCA_002379855.1 Cloacimonetes bacterium UBA4175
CCCACGCCTCCGGTGGAATGTTTGTCCGCCACCAGCAGAGCGTCGGGAAAAGACAGGCTGCTGCCGCTGTCGATATAGCTTTTGGTGAGCGCTGCGATCTCGGAGGCTTCCAGTCCCTGAAAGTAGATCGCCATCAGCAGGGCGCTCATCTGATAGTCCGGAATCCTGCCTGCCATGAAGCCGCGGATGAATTGCGTGATCTCGCCCGGGGAGAGGGTCTGCCCCCTGCGTTTGGCGAGGATCAGCTCAACTGGATTATAATTGCTCATAAAGAAAGTCCTTTAGCTTGCCACCAGCTTCTCGCGGATGTAGCCGCTGAAGATGTCCATCACCCACACCACCAGGGCGATCAGCCACATGATGAGGCCCACGTTGCGCCAGGCAAGCATCTGCTGTTGCTGGTTGAGCGCCAGGCCGATGCCGCCTCCGCCCACGAAACCGACGATGGTCGCCATGCGCACGTTGATGTCCCAACGGTAGATGGTGAACGCCAGATAGGGCGCCAGGATCTGGGGTGTGACGGCATAACGCCAGACCTGCAGGGTGGAGGCTCCGGTGGCTTTGATGGCTTCCACCGGGCCGGGATCGATGTTTTCTATCTGTTCGGAATAAAGCTTGATCAGGGAGGCGATGGAGTGAATCCACAGCGCCAGCATCCCGGCAAAAGGCCCGATGCCCACCCAGACGCAAAAGATGATCGCCCAAACGATCGCTTCGATGGAGCGGAAGACCGTGGACACGGTGCGGACAACGATGTAGGCGATCCTGCCCGGCAGGCTGCCATACATCAGGTTTTTGGCGGCGAAAAAGCTGAAAATGAAAGCGAAGGGGATGGCAAAGACCGTCGCCAGCAGCGCCAGATAGATGGTCTCCGTGAGGGCTGCCAGCATCGGCACCAATTCCTTGGGATTGGGATTGAAGATGCCTTTCAGGATATTCTTGGTGTTGGCTGCCTGGGTGAAGAAAGCCACCGGCTTCACCTCCACGATGATCCAGCCGACCATAAAGCTGATCAGGATGCCGAGGGCGGCCTCGATCTTCCAGAGCCCGCCCCGTTCCCCGCCCGGAGAAAGGGCAAGCTTGCCTCCCAAGCTGTGAGATAGGCAGCCGGGAAAAAGCACGACCAACGCCGGTGCGCCCAGGATCGCCCAGGCAGGCACGGAAACTCCTCCCAGGCGCAACAGCAGCCAGGCCGAGCAACCCAGGATATAGAGCCAGAACAGATATTCGATCGCCAGCGCTTTTAGATACTTCATGGGCGGTACCTTCCCCGCTCCGCGTTATCGGTCAAGGTTTTTTTTGGAACCCGGTGCGTCCGCGGCATATTTGTCTTGACATCTGACGGGCAACCATTATTCTTCAATTGATGGATGAGAAATAGCGCAAAGCCGGGTGATTATCTTTCTGGTGTGTTATCCTAAGTTCATGTATGAAAAGGGATAAGGATTTCGCAAGATGTTAATTTAACAAGGCGGCACAAGGTATGAAGTTATACGGTTTCTACCTAAGGCATATCAGCCTCTTACGGAGCAACGCCGTTGTTTTCAGGTGGCTGTTTGGATATACCCCCGCGAAGGCTCTTTGGGGCCAATACTGGGATTGGACGACCATTACCCTGCGAACCGCGTTGCGCCGCCATCTAAAGCCGGATATGGCGCTGTTGGACATGGGCTGCGGCCCCTACGCGGTGCTGTCGCGCTTCGCGCGTGAAAAACTGCGCTGCAACGAGGTAACCGGAGCCGACCATTGCCAGGAACTGATCGATTACGCGAAACAGACCGACCCTGAGAGCGGGATCAAATATATCTGCAGTGACCTGTTTGACAACATCGATGGACGTTTTGCGCTGATCGCTTTCAACGCCCCCTACATCGATGAGGACAGCAGCGAACAAACGGTATTATTTCCCACCGCGCTGAACCGCAAGCGCTTTTGCGGAGGAAAGGGCGGAGTGCAAACGATAGCCCGCTTTTTGCGGGATGCCCCCGCTTATCTGCAACCGGGAGGGAAAATGCTTTTGGGAGTAAACCACTTCCATTCCGGCAGGGAAGCGGTGCGGGGCGAGATTTTCAAATCTGGGTTGAGAACCGTGGCAACCCTCAACAACCCTGTCACCAAATCCTGTGTTTATATCCTTATGGAGAAATGCGATGCGAAGATGTGAAAAGTGTCTGATGCCCGACAACCTTCCGGGCAGCGATTTTGACGCCGCCAATATTTGTTCTTGGTGCCGGACCGATTATCCCCCTTATGAAGCCAAAGGTGAAAACGCTTTGGCAAACAAATTCCGTGGTTTGGGCGCTCACGGTGGCAAAGCGGATTGCCTGGTGGGCTTGAGTGGCGGCAAGGACAGCACCTACGCGCTGTATCGCCTGGTAAAACACTACCGCCTGAAGGCCGAGGCTTTTATCTACACACACGGCGGCAGCAAGGACTTCTCCCTGCGCAATGCCAGAACGAGCTGTGAAAAACTGGGTGTTCCCCTACACGAGGTGTCCTTGCCGGCAGATAAACACAAGAAAGCTTTCCTGCATTACTTCCGGGCCTGGCTGGGCCACCCCAACGCCGTTTCCGCCGGCATGACCTGCGTGGCCTGCAAACACCTGCACATACTCGGTTCGCAGATCGCCGCCAGACGCGGAATCCCTTATGTGGTGTGGTCTTCCACCCCGCTGGAGTATTCGCCTTTCCTGGCTATCAAGTACACGGGTGACAAACAGAATCCTTACAAAAGGGATGGCATGCTCCACAGCGCGCTACAGATGGGCAGGGAAGTCATTCGCTCCCTCAAATTTGCCCGGGGCCTGCTTGCTGAACCCCACACCAGCATTTTCGGCTGCCTGGCGGTGTTTCCCAATTCTTCCTATCTCAGATTCAGATTCCCAAACCTCACCCCCCTCATGTTTTACGCCTACGAAAAATGGGATCCTCAGCTCATTCTGGATACCATCTGCACGGAATTGGACTGGCAGCTCCCATCTGAGATCAAAGAGGATTGGCACACGGACTGCGTTTTCAACATCTTCAAGGAGTATATGTTTCAGAAAATGTTGGGTGTGTCCTACACGGACGCGCACCTCAGCAACCAAGTCCGCAAAGGCTATCTGACCCGCGCCGAAGCGTGGCAAAAGCTGCTGGAAAGCAAGCAATTCTACGCCGCTTCGCTCCTGCCCGCCCTGAAGTTCCTGGGAGCGGAGGATCTGATTCCGCAGATAGACCCGGGCTGTTTTGAGGTGCAAGCCTGAAGATGGTTATCCTGGGATTGAACGCCTTTGGTCAAAATCCCTCCGCTTGCCTGACGGTGGATGGCAAACTGCGGGCGTTTTCGCATGAGGAACGCTTTAACCGCCTCAAAGGCTCGCATGGCTTGTTCCCCGCGCAGGCTACTTCCTGGTGCCTGGCATCACAGGGAATCGATATCGGAGAGGTGGACAGGATCGCCATCAACTGGGACTGCCACAAATACCCGTTTGCCGAGCTGCGCAACCTTGCCTCCACGGCGCTGAATGGCGCTTTACGCAGGAAACCGGAGCGCGGGGTCAGATCAAGCGGCGACGGGATGGGCGGGGTGATAAACTATTTGAACCTCTACCGTCCTGCCTACTATCAAAGCATGGTTTACGCCGCCTTGCGGGAATGCGGCTTCCGGGGCAGGCTTCCCGGGCTGGTATATGTCAACCATCACCTCAGCCACGCCTATCAGGCATATTACCAGTCAGGTTTTGGCGACTCCCTGGTTTTGGTGGCGGACGGGCATGGCGAAGAAAGCTGCGTTTCGGGTTATACCGTCCGCGGAGGAAAGTTTTCCCGCATCCTGCACTATCCCGTTCCTTACTCTCTGGGCTGGTTCTATGGCGGCTTCACGGCATATCTGGGTTTTCATGCCAACCGCGATGAAGGAAAACTGATGGGGCTGGCGGCGTATGGCGAGGCAGGCAAAGCCGACAATCCCTGGCTGCAACGCCTGGACAGGATTCTGAAAGTCAAAAGCGGCGGGTTTGATCTTGACCCCTATTTCTTCAAGATGGGCGGCAATTATCATCACTCCCGCTACACCGACGCACTGGTAAAATTCATTACAGATTATGACCCGGACTTGCGTCCCATTGGAATAGGCGAAAAGACTCAAATCGATGGACAGGAGGCCAACCGCTATCTCCTGCCCCAATACATAGAACTGGCCTATGCCGTGCAGACCCGCCTGGAGGAAGCCCTGCTGGCGCTGGTTAAGGACATGCGGAACCAAACTGGCTTAAACAGGATTTGCCTGGCGGGGGGAGTATTTATGAACTGCAAGGCCAACCACGCCATAGCCCAAACGCCGGGGATAGATGAGGTCTTCATCCATCCGGCTGCTTCTGACGACGGATCTGCCATTGGCGCGGCCTATTGGGTTTCCAGGCAGTTGGGAGCGGATACCGGGGATCCTTTGCGGCATGTCCAATATGGCGCTTCCTTCAGCAATGAAACTGTGCGGAAAGCGCTTGATGTTTGCGGCGTCGAATATCATGCTTTGGACGATACGGCCGCTACCACCGCCAAGTTGCTCGCGCGGGGAAAGGTCATTGGCTGGTTTCAGGGCGGCGCGGAAATGGGAGCCAGGGCTTTGGGAGGCCGCAGCATCATCGCCTGTCCCGACAAGGCGTCTGTCAAGCAGGTGTTGAACTCCAGTGTCAAATTCCGGGAAACCTGGCGTCCCTATTGCCCCTCCTTACCCGGGGAAAACCAGAAGGACTATCTGCGGGACAACGCCCTCCTGCCTTACATGATAAGGGCTGATCAGGCCACGGAACTACTGGCAAAGCAGGCTCCTGCCACAGTGCATGTGGATAACACGGTGAGGCCGCAAACGGTGGATCGGCAGACCCTTCCTCTCTGGCATCGGCTGATCTGTGAAACCGGAAAGCTGACTGGCGTTCCGGTCTTGCTCAACACCTCTTTCAATGTGAGAGGCGAACCCATTGTCAATTCTCCCTTTGACGCCATCCGCACCTTCTTTTCCACAGGACTCGATGCCCTGGTCATGGGCGATTATCTGGTCTTGAAAAAGAGAGGCGAATAAACGGCTTATCCCCGATAATTCTTTTTTAGCTATTGCATTAACGCCGTTTCTTCCCTTGAGGTGAAAGAAAGCACCCGACCCAAAAACAAAACACACCAAACCGCAAAACCGTGTCATCCCGGCCTGTTGGGTTCTCCTTAAAAGACAGGATCATGGGTCACATGGTTCTCGCGGATATACGCGGATAAAAGGCGCGGATTGGGCTGCCGAAGTCTGT
>DFUX01000044.1 GCA_002379855.1 Cloacimonetes bacterium UBA4175
TCCTTAGGTCATCCCTCACCGGGTTAAGGATGACCTAAGGAAAATAGAGACTTAGCTGCCGGTTGCAAATGATGCCCCCCATAATAATAGGTGCTATGCCTTGGAAATGCCGTGGAAGGGTAGAAGGTGAAATGGTGAAAAAGAGGCGCTATGGCATCGATTGCCGGACAGTTTTTTGACCGGACGTCAACAGGCCATCGGCGGGACACCGACGCATGAGGAAGAAGGCGGTAAACCCTGGCGTGAAAAGAAATTGGAGCCAGAACCGGGGCTGGATTCCTACTTTCTCAACATCAGCCACATGAAGAAGGGGCAGCCGACAGCCGCGGTGATGACGCCCACCGGAAGTTCGATCACAGCGATGTTTTTGGCGATCAGGTCGCAAAGCAGCAGGAAAACGCCGCCGCTAAGCAGTGAGTAGAGGTAGATCCTTTTTTGTCCGGAAGGGATGAAAAACCTGACGATATGGGGGATGATAAGCCCCACAAAACCGATGATCCCGGCATAGGAAACAGTGATCCCGATCAGCAGCGAGCTTACGATAAAGATCTTCTTTCTCAGCGCGGGTACGTCAATGCCCACGCTGCCCGCGTAGATGTCGCCGCCGCTGAGGATGTCCAGCGCCGTGGATTTGAAATAGAGCCAGATCATCAGCAGCAGGGAGATGGCCAGCAATCCCAGGAAGAAGTTCCACTCCCGGAAAGTGAACACATGCCCCAGATTTCCCATCAAAGTGCCCAGAATAACCATGCTATCCTTCTGAAAAAGATACATCAACAGAGAGATGCCCGCCGAAAAGAACATCCCGGCTATCACGCCCGCGATAAGCAGCCGGCTGCGGTCGAAACTGCCTTTGCGGCGAGCCAGGGACCACACCACCAACAGGGTTATCCCCGCTCCGAGGAAGCCCCCAACCGGCATGAGCAAAGTGAGTCCCAATACGCCGGTGAAGATGGCTCCAAAGGCTGAACCGGAAGAGACGCCAAGGATATACGGCTCTGCCAGCGGATTGGCCAGCATCAGTTGATAGACGGAACCCACGGCGGCCAGAACCATCCCCGTATAAAGGGTCAGGATCAGGCGGGGGAGACGGATGTTGACGATCACGTTGGCATCCGGAGACCCGCTAAAGAGATAAACCGCGACCACCGCGCCGCCCAGCGCCAGAATGATCAGGGGATAGATCAGCCTCCTTGACATGAGTTCCTAAAAAGTGTCCAGCAGTTCACGCAGGCGTTCCATGCCCAGAATTGCCCTGGGTGTGGCGCGCTGCATCCAATCCGGATTGATGTCTTTTTCAAAATAGACGCGCTTGTTTCGGATGGCTGGGATGTCTTGCCAGCCCTTGCGGTTGAGGATGGTTTGCAAGGTTTCCTGCGAGTAGCAGATGATGATATCCGGCTTGGCGGCGACCACATCCTCGGCGTCGATGCGGCAATAGTCGCGTTCCAGGACGTCGAACACATTATTGCCGCCGGCGGTCTCGATCAGGTCGCCCACGTAGGAGGCATCCGAGACGCTCATCAAAGGATCGCGGTAGATTTCCATGTAAACCCTGGGCCTGGGCTTGCCCTCTGCCCGGCGGCGCAGCTCCTCGATCTTGCCTTCCAGTTCGCGGGCCAGCGAGTTGGCTTCCTCCACCCTGCCGATCTTTTCGCCAATGTGAGTTACAGCGTGGGAGATATCCCTCACCGAGCGTGGATAGATCTGATGCACTGTGTAGCCCAGCTTGCCAAACTCCTGGGCCAGGGCGTCGTGTTCCAGAGAGGAGGTGAAGATCATATCCGGTTTGAGGGCGATCACCGCCTCGCGGTCAACCAGGCCAAAGTTGCCCACTTTCTTGATCTCCGCAAGCTGCGGGGGATAGTCGCATTCCTGGGTGAGGCCCACGATCTGATCCTCCGCACCCAGGGCGGCGATGATCTCAGCCACTTCGGGAGAGAGCACAACCAGGCGCGGCTCTGTGGAGCTTGGCGGGGTTTTTTGGCAGGAGAGGGTCACGAGCAGAAGCGGCAGCAGGCAGGCGATTAAACAGAGTCTTCTTTTCATGGCAAAATATCCACCTGTACTTGGGAAAGATCCGGAGCCTGGTCCAGTTCCTTCTTCAGGATTTGCAAATTGGCATTATCCAGCCTGATGCATCCGGCGGTGACCATTGTCCCTATGGAGGCGGGATCGTGGGTGCCGTGGATGCCGATGCCTGTCCAGCCCTCTTTGGAAAAGTTTTGGGCGCGGGTGGTGTTGAGGGAGATGAACCAAGGTCCGTAAGCTCCGGGGATGGGACCCTTACCGTCCTGGAAGTCGAAGCTCCAGCCGGAGGAGGGTTTGATGTTTTTAACGTTGTACCAGCCCTCGGGAGTGGTGTAGTCGCCAGCTTTTTTCTTGTCGCCGGGGTTTTTGCCAACAGCCACCGGGAAACTGTGCAAGAGTTTGCCGTCGCGATAGAGATTGAGCTGAAACTTGCTCTTGAAGATGGTGATGTAATATCCTCTTTTGATATTGCGCGGCTGGCGGTTGGCCCATGCCAGTTCCAGATCGGTGGAATCCGGCAGTGAGGCGATGACGGCGCTGGAATCCGCTTCCGAGCCCGCCTGTTGCTGAGAGACGGGATCAGCCGTTTTGGCCTTACAGGATGAGACGGCACCCGCAAACAGCAGGATTATCCCCAAACTAATGATGCTAAAAGTCTTCTTCACAATATCACCTCTGATCTTGTATCCGGGAGCTATCCCGCATTGTGTTCCAATACAAAGCAGGCGGGGCGGGCAATCTGTCAACTGCTTTTTCCCGATGCGGGGGAGGAAATTGGGCTTGACAAGGCAGCACGCGAATGATTGGGTTGCACCTTGGGGAAAATATGAAACAGACAAAGCTGACAGACATCTATCGCCTGCTGCTGGAACTCTACGGAAACCGGGGCTGGTGGCCGGGGGAGAACCAGGACGAGATCGCCATCGGCGCGATCCTGGCCCAGAGCGTGGCTTGGCAGAATGTGGAAAAAGCCTTGAGGAACCTGAAGCAGAGGGGTGTATGCAGCCTGGCAAAGCTGGCGGAACTGGAGCAGGATGAACTGGCCGCCCTGATCGTTCCCACCCTCTATTATAACCAGAAAGCGGAGCGGCTACTGCGTTTTGCCCGCTATTTCCAGGCTGAGGCAGGGTACGATTTCGCCAGGCTGTTCAGCGGCGAAATAAACGGCCTGCGCTCGCGGTTGCTTTTCCTGAAAGGGCTGGGGCCGGAGACGGTGGATTCGCTGCTGCTCTACGCGGGCGATAGGCTGGTATTTGTGGTTGATGCTTACACCCGGCGCTTGCTGTACAGGCTGGGTCTTACCGCGGAAAAAGCGAGTTATGACGAACTGCAGGACTACATCTGCAGGCGGATACCCAGGGATTTGGCGCTCTACAAGGACTTTCACGCGCAGATTGTCTGCCTGTGCAAAGACATCTGCAAAGCCAAACCCAGGTGCGGGGATTGTCCGCTGCGGGAAGTCTGCCAGGCTGGCCGTTCCGGTTCATTTGATTAGGGCTTGACAGAATTGGGCACGCTTTTATCCTTAAAAAATTATCGGACTGAGGAGACGCTGTGATTTCCCAAAAAGCACTGGACAGCATCACGCTGATTATGTTTCTGATCATTCTGTTGGCCATTCCCATTGGCTTGGTTCAGGTGATCCTGGGCGGATCGCTTTTTTCCAACGTGTCTGCCTGGATGCTGAGAGCGGTGGAGATCATCTTTGGGATCACGATTGTGTTGATGATTGTGGTGCTGGTGTTGGAAAATGAAGATCCCGTGCACACCCTGGCCTGGATTCTGGTTTTGCTCTATATCCCCGTGGTGGGTTTTTTCATCTATCTGTTCTTCGGGCGCAACTGGCGCAAAAGCAGGCTGTTCAGCCGCAAAGAGTTGCAGGATAGCTTCCGCTTCGAGGATGTGGCGGGGAACTTTTTCAAGCCGGACGAACGGGAAAACTTCTCCCCTCTGCAAAAGCGGATAAGCAAGCTTCTGGATAACAACAGCAAGGCCATTCTCACCTACAGGAACGAGGTGGATATCCTGGCCGACACCAACGACGCCCTGGACCTTATCTGCGAAGAGATAGCCAAGGCCCGCCGCTACGTGCATCTGGAGTATTTTTCCATAGCGCGCGACTCCACGGGAAAGAGATTGAAAGAATTGCTGATCCGCAAAGCTTCCGAAGGGGTGGAGATTCGCTTCATCTACGATGATGTGGGCTGCTGGAATCTGGGCCCGCGTTTCAAGGCCGAACTGAGAAAAGCGGGGGTGCAGTTTGTGCCCTTTATGCCGGTGTGGATACCCTTTCTGAACAGCCGGCTCAACTACCGCAACCATCGCAAGTTGGTGATCGTGGATGGCAGCATCGGCTTTTTGGGCGGACTCAACATCGGGGACAAGTATATGGGCAAAAGCAAGTATTTCGGTTACTGGCGCGATTCGCAGGTCAAGCTGCGCGGCGAAAGCGTGATGGCCCTGCAGGCGATTTTCCTCATGGACTGGTTTTTTGTGAGCAAGCAGAATCTGCTGACCAGGGAGTCTTTTGCCAATTTCGCGCAGTTGCCGGAACCATCTTCCCAAGAGGAGTTGTATAAACCTGTGCAGATCACGGCCAGCGGCCCGGACACCGACCACGCCAGCATCATGCAGGCCTATTTCTGCGCGATCAGCAATGCCCGCCAGAGCATCAGGATCACCACACCCTACCTGATCCTCAATGGCAGCCTGCTGATGGCTTTCAAGACAGCCGCGCTGAGCGGGGTCAAAATCCAGATCATCCTGCCAGGCAAGGCCGACCACTTCATCGTGTTCTGGGGCAGCCGTTCCTACTACCGTGAATTGCTGGAATTGGGGATTGAGATCTACGAGTATCAGGCGGGCTTCATCCATGCCAAAGTGCTGATCGTGGACGATGAATTACTTAGCACGGGCACGGCAAACATGGATCTGCGCAGTTTCAACCACAACTTTGAGGTGGCAGCCATGATCTATGATGAAAGCATTACAGCCCAGGCGCTGGAGCATTTTGCGGAGGACATGAGCAAGAGCCGCAAGATAGAGCTGGACGAGTTTCAGCGGCGATCCATCTTCAAAAAAGGCGTGGAGTCGCTCTGCCGCCTGTTTTCACCCCTGTTATAGGAGCTAATGTTGCGCACATTTATCAGTATTCCTTTCACTGAGGATATCATTGCGGTCTCCGTGGCCGAGGCCAGGGACAAGACTGTCCTGGTGTATCCCACCAAGGTCTCTGCCAATCAGGCCCGGCGACGCTTCATTGCCGCCTGGCAGTTGCAGGATTGCGAGTTTCTCTCCATGGAACAGTTCAAGCAAAGGCTGCTGTTGGCAGACAGGCCTGTGGTGCAGGAAGACAAGCGCCTGCTGTGCCTATGGCAGATCCTGAGCGCCGATGAACGGGAATTCTTTCATCTGAACAGCTATTTTGACATTGTGGAGTGGGGAAACCATTTCTTCCAGTTCTTTACCGAGCTTTGCGACGAAATGGTGCCAGTGTCAGGCCTAAGCGGGATGGGAGCTTCGGGTATGGTCAATCTGCTTGCCTGGCAGCAGGATTACATCCAAAAGGTACTCTCCATCCGGCAGCGCTATCTCGCTTTTTTGGAAGGCAAAGGCTACACTGACCTCATCAGTTGTTTGCCGCCTGACAAGTTTAGCAACCCCTGGCCGGGTTATCGCTTTGTTTTCGTCAACCAATACTACTACAGCAATCTGGAACTGAAGCTGTTGGACGGATTGGAAGGCTCGGACTGTGAACTGCTCATTATGTCGCAGAATGTGGAGCAGGAAGAGGAGCAAGGCCTTGCTTCCGAAGCGCTAAGATTGGACAAAATCAGCCCGGATCAGATCAGGACCAAAACGATCAGGGTAGTCAACTGCGAAAATGAAGACCAGATGATCAGCGTGTTTCTTGCCATTCAAGCAAGGGAAATGCGCCAGCAGGGAGGGCAGGCTGTACTCCTCGACCCACACTTTTACGAAAGGCATTACAGCCGGCTGATAAACCCGGATTGCTATCCCAACGGACTTCCCGCCAGAATGACGGGCACCTGCCTGTACAGGATGCTGCTTACTTATCATTCGCATCTCACCGCCATGGCAGGCACTCTGGATCAGGGTTTTTTGCACACCCGTCTGGTGCTGGACGCTTGTTCCAAACGTGAATTCATTGCCTGTTACCAGCCCGATTGGAGTGAACAGGAACACCGGCTGCTGTTGCGCGAGATCAGGACTCTGCTTGATCAGGAAGTGCTGTATCTGGACCGGGAACTGAGGGTGTTTGACCAACTCCAGCGCAACGGGGAGTTTCCCCTTTCCCGTGCCCTGCTGGCTGCCCATTTTGCGGTGCTGGACAGGCTGGCCGGAATCGGTTCCCCCCTGGGTTTGGTTAATCTCATCGATAGTGAGGGGGGTCTGGAGATACAGAAGATGTGCTCTCCGCAGGAGCTGCTTCACAGCGACATACTGGAGCAATTTTACGAACGTCTGGCCAACTACGCCAGCCTTGATCAGTTGCCGCTTGTATCAGACTGGCAGAAGCTGTTCGGAGAGGAAGGTATCAATCTGGCATCCAGTTTGCTGAGGCTGTTTCTGGAGTCCCTCGCCGGAGCCGGAATCAGAAGCGATCAGAGCGGCGATTGTCCCCAAATAGAGGTCAGCAACCTCCTGGACAGTCGCAATCTGAGCTTCGCGTCGGTGGCCATCCTGCATGCCATAGAGGGCGAGTATCCCTCCAATCCCCAGCCGGTCTGGCTATTAAATGAAGCGCAGCGTGGCCTGCTGGGGCTCAAGAGCTATCCCGTGTTGCGGGAAAGGGAACGGTACTATTTTTTACGCTTGATCCTGAGTTCGCGGAATGTATGTATCTACACCTATCGTAACCAGGAGCGGGATATCGAGCCAGGCAGCTTTGTGACCGAGCTGCTGCACGCCAAAGAGCAAGGCTGGCTGGAAGGAGTGGAAGTTTCCGAAGTTCCCTATAAAACTGAGATTTCGCTCTTATTCAAAGCGAGGCGGCAGATCATGCCACCGGACTGGAAAACTTTGCCTCAGCTTACCGACGCGTCCCAGTGCGGGCTGGACGAGGAGAACCCTGCCAGCTTTTTCACCCTGCCCGCCGAGCCCGCGAATGACCTAAACAGCGGCACAAAGGTGACAGCTTCCTACTACAGCCTGTCGAACCTGGAAAAGAATCCCATGCTGTGGTATATCTGCGACCTGCGCCGTCTGAAACAGGTGGAATTGCGCCCCAAAGAAACAATCAGCCGCAGGTTGTTTGGCAGCCTGATGCACGATTTTCTCAGGGACGTGCTGGGTCCCTTGGCAGGCCCCCATCAAAATATTACTCCGCTGGAACTCGCTTTCAAAGATAAGGGAGCTTTGCACGAAATTCTGGACAACAGGATAACTGGTGAATTATATCAATACAAGATTCCGCAGAACTACAACTACGAATTTCTGCGGGGGATCATCTCGGATTGTCTGGTGGAGTCGGTGTTGCAGTTCTATCGTAACTACCTGCTTCCCACTTTGAAATCCGGCCCCTACCGCCTGATCCCGGAGGATCTGAAAACCACCAAAGACGAGACTGATGCCAAGCTGCTGCACACCGTGACCCACCAGGGAAAGAAGTATTCCCTGCTGATCAAAGGCCGCGCCGATCTGCGGATCGAGTGTCCGGATCGGTATTACATCATAGATTTCAAGACCGGTTCATACGAGGTGGATCAACTTGTCTTTTACGAATACTTTTACTATTTGATTGACGCTGAACAGCAGGACGCAAAGCTGGAATCCCGTTTTTGGGAGATTTTGAATCATAAGATGGCAGATACATCCAGTTCCCCCGCCAAGCGGGCTCAGTGGCTATCCAGAACCAGGGAAGCCTTCGCGGCAAGATTGGCGGAGGGTTTCGGGCTGGCGAAGAAGGTTACCGACAGGCAGAATCTGATCAGGATTTCCAGAGCTGATCTGTATCGCAAAAAATATGGAGGTCTTGCATGAAGCAGTTCAGAAACCGGATCATTACTGCCAGCGCCGGCACAGGCAAGACCTACCGCCTGGCTGTGGAATACATTCGCATCCTGCTGGATTACTACAACGCCGATGGATTCAGCCCGGACAACATCCTGGTACTCACTTTCACCCGCAAGGCCACTGCAGAGATTCGCGAACGCATCATCGGCCATATCAACCTGCTTCTCTCTGATAAAGAGGATGATAAGACCAAGCGTATGGAGTTGCTTGCCGTTATCCACCCCCAGGATGGCCCGCGCGAACTCAGCCCTGCCGAAAGAATGGTGCTGGAAGGAAGCCTGAACAGGCTTTCCATCGACCGCAAGCAGTTGCAGGTGATGACCATCGACTCCTATATCAATTCCATCTTCCGCAACATTGTGCGTCCTCTGCGCAGCATCGACCGGTTTGAGATCGATCTGCAGGCGGTGGAGAAACGCTTGCCATTCCTGATGCAGCATCTCTTGGATCCTGGTGTAAAATCCAAGCTGGATAGTCTCTTAAAGCGGAAGGTTACACCATCTTTGGACGATAATAAGGATTTCTTTATCTCTCTGGTTCAGCATCGCTGGCTCAAGCATCTCATCGATAAGCTCCATTCCAGACAGGGGGCTTCCGCCCTGGAACTGGCTGACCGGGAAGAAACTGACGCCTCTAAACAGGCCCGCTTGAAGGAATGCATGGACCTGTTCGGCAGGATGGTATCCATCATTGAATCTGCCAAGCCGGATAAGGATCCTGAGGGGCTGATCAAGAAATCGCTGAGGGATCTGCTTTCGCAAAAATTCTTGCAGGAGTTGGATCTGGCTGCCAGGGCACGGGAGTTTTGCCACACGCCCCGGCACTGCCACATGTTTTTCAAAGCCATTTCCGATGGCAACATCTACCACGCTGGCAGGATCAAAGGCAAGGGACTGGAGGAGCAGGTAAACCGGCTTGACGAACTGCAGGAGCAGCTGCGGGTAAAACTGGCGGATTATCTTATGCTAACCCTGTTCCTGCCTGAGCAAAAGGAGATTCTTAACCTTTGGGGAACCACCCTGGCTGAATATGACAAGCTGATCTACAAATACAAAAACATGACCTATGACGACGTTGCCTGGTTCAGCCTGGAAGCGCTGTTCAGCGAAGAACCCCCTCTGTTTGACCTCAGCAATGATGTAATCGCCACCGAGTTTTACCAGTTTCTTTCCCATCGCAGCCGCTTTATCCTGATCGATGAGTTTCAGGACACCTCCCTGATGCAGTTTGCCATCTTGAAACCCATTCTGGAAGAGGTCTGCGCGGGACAGGGCAGCAAGGATTTCGGGGGCATGATCGTGGTGGGCGACGAAAAGCAATCCATCTTTGGCTGGCGTGGGGGAGAGCGTGAGTTGCTGCGCAAGCTTCCCGTCCTGATTCCCTCCCTGGGAGAGTTGCAAAATGAAGATTTGGACGACTCCTATCGCAGCAGCCCAGGCATGATGAGGTTCATCAACGCGGTGTTTCAGGACCAAGCCCTGCATCAACACCTCGCGGAGCAAGGTCAGGAATGGAATTACCGCACTGTCAACAGCGCGCGTCCAGAGCTTGAGCATCTCACTCAGTTGGAGGTGAGGTCCATCAGCTATGGAGCCAGAGGCGGGGAAGATGATCTGCACTCCGTGTTCAGAGAATTTGTGCAGGGAACGGTCATAAATAATTACGACAAAGACAAGCGGGAGAGCGTGGCCATTCTTTGCAGGAAAACCAATGAGCTTACCGGGATTCAGCAGGTTTTACAGGAAGAAGGAATTCCCAATATCTTCCAGCCCACCAGTTTGCTGACGGAGCATTTCTGGGTGGAACCCCTGATCTACTGGCTCAGGTTTTTAGCCTGGAGGGATTGGCTGGATTTCCTGGCTGTGTTGCGTTCCAATTACATTATGCTCAAAGCCGCGCCTCTCAAGGTTGTGATCGATAGCATTGACCGCAGCGGGGATCAGACTCCTGATCTCAGCGCCATTCCGCTGGCCGCAACCCTACTGAAACTGGCGGACGGCACGACCGGTTCCCTGGCCGGGGCTTGCCAGGACTTTGTGGACATCTGCCTCAAAGACAAACAACTGCACGAAAGGGATTATCTGAATATCTACGCGTTTTTGACCCTGGCCAACGATTATGAGCTTTCCTCTGCTCAGCGCGATAAATCCATCCCAGGCTTTCTGGACTATCTGGACGACAATAGAGAACAGGAATTTCTCAAACAGGTGGCCGTGGAGGGTTCTGAAGAGATGCAACTGCTCACCATCCACAAATCCAAAGGCCTCCAGTTTGACCGGGTGTTCCTCTTTTTCAACCTCAGCGGAGGAAGCGGCAGCGACTGGACCAAATTGAAATGGTTTTTCAAATACGATCAGGACGACCTGCAAAAAATAAGCGATTACGCCCTTACCTATCACTATGAGGACTTGCTCAAACACTCCAGTTTTGGATATCTGCCCGCCTCCATGGAAAGCCGCGAAAACCTGGAGGAGCTGAACAATCTCTATGTGGCATATACCCGGGCCAAGACCGCGCTGCACATCTGCTTTGCCTATCGTGGCGGCGATGATTGGAGCAGCTACCTGACAGGAAGGGAGGACAAGGGGCAGGTCAAGCTGCCTCACCTGCTCTGTGACGCCTCGCTCAGGCAGCTTGCGGCTTTTGAGGGAGCGGAGAGCCTCAGCTCCGGCATACGTTGGCGTTCAACACTGCCAGCCCCGGATGAAGCTCCTGATGAAGATAAAAAACGACTGCAAAAGATTAACCTGGATGACCTGGCCGCGGCTCTGCCGGAACTAGGCGCCGGGCTTGAGCCGGAAGCGGTTACGCCTGACTCTCCGGCTGTAAAAAACTGGAAAAAGATCTGGATCGAGGACAGGCACAACTTGTTCGGCAACCTGGCACACTACTACCTGAGTTTTATCAAGAGGAATCTGGATGAGGAACACGAGCGGGCGCTCAGGCAGTGCCTGGCTTTCTATGGCTCGTTATTGACGCAAAGTGAGATCGTGAGCAGAATCGAACTATTGCGGGCTTCCCTGGCTGAGCATACCTATCTCTTTGAACCCTGCTGGGACAAGGTATTCACCGAGTTTTCCCTCTATCTGGACGGACGGGAAAAGAGGCTGGACAGGCTGATGCTGGACACTCACGCTAAAGAGGCCCTGATCCTGGATTTCAAGACAGGAACGAGCATGGACGACTCCCAGCTTAGAGACTACGAACAAGCGTTGGAGCGGGTGTGGGCAATCTCGGAACAGGGATACAACATCTCATCCAGATTTGTGATCCTCGCCAATCTGGGCGACCTCGAACTCTGATTCCGGATGCCAATGGGCAGATGTGGTGGAATGGGAATAGAACGCGGATGACAGGATCGACAGGATCAGCAGGATATAGATTGAAATAGAACTTGGTGAAAGGTGGTGTTTTTAGCGGCGCTTGCTATAGCGCCGTATAGTGTGGCCATCCGACCCTAAATCAAAGCACCCCAGACTATATGCCGTGTCATCCCGGGCTGTCGGGGTCCTCGCCAAAGCGCGTAGCGGTTTGGTGGGGTGACTTGACCCAGGATCCATTGGGGTGGCAAAGTCCGTNNAGGCAACTCCGTTGCCTCTGCCGAACGGAATTCGGCAGCCCAAAACAAGCGGCAAATCCCGCACCCCATAACCCCAATCTGCGCCATTTGTCCGCGTATATCTGCGTGAACCGTTTGACCCGGGAACCAGTCTTTTGAGGGCGGTTTGAAGTCCGGGCCGGCTTCGGGACTGGCATAAGCATGAAACCCATATTGCCGGCTCGAACTCCAAACCCAAGCCAGCATGGAGTTCATTGAGCCAGGATTGGCTTCATATTGCCACCAGACGCTTTGGGCTCAAATGGACTTCATGCAGGAAACGGAGGGCCGATTGTAATACAAGAGACCACCTGTATAAAGTAGCGGCGCTTGAGACAAAGCGCCGCCGGGGTAAAACTATGAAAAAAGGATGGCTTTTCAAGGCCATCCTTTCGTATCTATATCATTTATGATTTACTTGACCAACACCATTTTCTTGCTTTCGGTGTGTCCGGCCGCCGTAAGGCGGTAGAAATATACTCCGCTGGAGACGGGGCGGTTGAGGGAATCGGTTCCATCCCAGGTGAAGGAATGCCTTCCCGCGGGCTTGCTTTCGTTGGTGAGGGTTTTCACCAGTTGTCCTTTCAGGTTGTAAACCGAGAGATTGGCAGCTCCGGCAGCAGGCATATCGAACACGATGGTCGTGCTGGGGTTGAAGGGGTTGGGGTAGTTCTGGTGCAGCATGTTGCTCACCGCGGGAATACTGTTGTCGTCGTTGCTGGGATCAATGGGGAGTGGGAAGGTGATCTGCAGTTCCATAAACATCACTTCGCCGCCATCCGGGTTGGGATGGTAGGCGGGGGAATTCACGTTTGAACCCCAAGTGTAGTCGTTGTAGAACAGCATACCGATCTTGCCGACCTTATTACCTCCGGGGGTGGTGTTCACATAGATCACCTGGTCCGCGGGATAGACATACATGGGTTTGATACCCGCGAACTGGGGAGTTTCCACATTGTTGAGGATGATCGGTTCGCTCCAGTAGCCGCCATTGTTGGGGGAAACCGAGATCCAGATCTCCGGGGTATTGGCATAGCTGGCATACTCGGTGTCGTTATATTGGTTATACATGCGGGCCCGCTGCGAGTCCTGCCACACGCAGACCATCATTCCCTGGTCATTTGGCTCGGAAAGCTTGACGTTGTTGTAGTGGAACATCATGGCGTCGTTATGCGCTGCCTGGTCCCAATGGGGGAAAGGCCAGGCAGATGCTGTTATAGGGTAAAAGCCGCTGGAGGCGTCTCCGCCGTATTGGTCCACCTCGCCCCAAGGCGCTTCCATGTCCCAGGGGGTGAAGGTGAGGTTGTAATCGTCATCGGGATCCTGCTGGGGATAGATGTCTTTGATAGTAAATTCCTGGATGCTGGGATCATACACGAACTCTTTGACAAAATGGAAGGCGGGATAGTAGTATCCGCTGTAAGCCCTCAAACACCAGAGATTGGCCACGTGGATCCTGCCTCCGGTGTCCCTCACCGCGTTCAGGTGGCCGGAATTGATGATGCCGAAAAACATCTCGCCATTATCGCCGTAGGGGATGTCTCCCAGGTCGGGATTGCCCCAGTATCCGGTGGTATCGCTGGGCGCGGAGTCCGGGTTCCAGGTGGGAATGTCGCCATAATCGCTGTAGCGGGTCCAGGTGCCCTGACCGTAGTTGGGGCACACAAAGACGTCCATATCCTGAACTCTTATAGTATTGTCTGCCCCATCCCTCGCGGTATGGTGTCCTGCCCAATAGAGATTGCCGGCGTTATCTGCCACCAGAGTTCCGGCGGGGCGGTTGAAGGATGTTGTGGTATGATTCCAGGTGTCCATCTCCGGAATTGTGGTGTGATTCCAGGCCAAGGGGGTGCCCTGTTCGATGTCATCGCCGTCATAATCAGCGTAGGCGATATACATATTCTCGCTGGGATAGTTGTTCATGGCGTGGGTCACGCTGTTGCGCATGCCCACATAGACGCGGCGTTTGCCCGCCACGGGTGAGGGACCGATCACCACGCAGGGCCAGATGAACTCATTGTCTGTGGTGGTAATACCCTCTGGAGTGGTGATGGTGGTGGGGTTGTCCGCCAGGATGTCGATATCGTTGAAGAGGCCGGCGATACCCGCTATGAAGGCGTCACTGGTGAACTCCACTTCATTTTGCGAGTCGGAATCGGCATTGGCATGCCAGGCGTACATGGGCTTGCCGGTAACCGGATCGATGGCCATGGATCCAAAACCTTCATGGTTTTGCACACTGGTGATTTCGTTGTTGTTGATAACGTTTCCGGCTTGATCCAGATAGGCATAAAACTGGCGGCGGGTGGAAGTGGCTTGTCTGCGTCCATGGTAGGTAAGGAAATATCCGCCTCCGGCGCTTGTGGGGATCACCTTGAGGGGCAGGGAATTATACGCGCCGATCATGTAATCGTAGTAATTGATGATCAGGCTGGTGGGAAGCTTGGTGAAGCTGAATTCGGGCGCCTGGCGGGTTCTTTCGATTGCTTTGCCCCGCGGAGTGGCCACAGGAGTGTACTGGGGGCCGGCTGGCATGATCTCTGCCAGGGCCAACGCTGGCAGCAGGGCCAGCACCACGATAAATAAACAAAGTTTCTTCATAATCATCTCCATTTGTATTTGAGTCTTTGCTCTGATCTTTCACAGTTTTCCAGCCATCCAAAAAATGGCGCTCGAATCCGCGGCAAAATCATAGCGGTAAATGGGCCTGTAGCTTTCCTTATTCGCGGCTTGGATAATTGTCAAGTATAAAAATCCTCCGAATCTCTTGCCGCTCCGATACAGGCAAAAAGAAACCCGGCAATAGGGTGCCGGGTTTCACAGATTATATTGACAGTTCTTTTATTTGATCAGCATCATCTTCTTGGTTTCGGTGCTGCCATTGGCGGTGAGGCGATAGAAATAGAGACCGCTGGAAACGGGTCTGTTATCTTTATCGGTGCCATTCCAGGTGAACGTACGTCTGCCGACGGGTTGATTGTCGTTCACAAGGGTCTTGACCAACTGGCCTTTCACGTTGTAGATGGAAAGGTTGGCATGGCCGGCGACGGGCATATCGAAATTGATGGTGGTGGTGGGGTTGAAGGGGTTGGGATAGTTCTGGTGCAGCATGTTGCTAACCGCGGGAGCATTGGGATCGTTGGTGGCCTCGCCGAGCGGGAAGGTGATCTGCAATTCCATAAACATTACCTCTCCGCCGTCCGGGTTGGGATGGTAGGAGGGGGTAATGGCATTGGAGCCCCAAGTGTAGTCGTTATAGAACATCACGCCGAGCTTGCCGATTTTTTTATTGGTGTCGGGATCGGTGCCTACATAGATCACTTTGTCAGCCGGATAGACCCACATGGGTTTGATTCCGGCAAACTCAGGTGTTTCGACGTTGTTCAGGCAGATCGGCTCACTCCATAGATCGCCATTGTTGGGAGACACGGAGATGTAGATCTCGGGGGTGTTGGCAAAGTTGGAATAATCGGTGTCGCCATAATAGTTGAACAGGCGGGCGCGCATCGCATCCTGCCAGACTGCGGCCATCATTCCTTCTTCGTTGCCTTCGGTGATCTTGTGGTTACTGTAGTGGAAGAACATGGCATCTCCGTGGGCGGCAGAATCCCAGTGGGGGAAGGGCCAGAACTTAACGGGGTTCAGATAGTAGTTGCCGTCTCCGCCTGGATAATATTCGGCGACACCCCAGGGAGCTTCCACGTCCCAAGGAATAAAGACTGTGTTGTAGTCGTCGGCAGGGTCTTTCTGAGGATATACTTCATTGATGGTAAATTCTTCAGTTGCGGGATCGAATACGAACTCTTTCACCAGTTGGAAATCGCCCCAGTAACCACCTTCAATGTGGCCCATGCTCCAGTTGCCGATGGCGTGCAGTTTGCCATTGACGTCAGTTGTGGCATTGAGGTGTGAGGAGTTCACTATCATCCAGACAAGTTCGTTATCCGGATAACCGTTGCTGTTTTCGTCCACAAAGTAACCGTTGTCACCACCTTGCAATCCCATGGGGTTCCAGGTGGGAAGGTGGCTGAAGCCGCTGACACGGGTCCAGGTGCCCTGACCGTAGTTGTCGCATTTGAAAACATCGAGGTCGGCTTCCTGCACGCTCACATCATTCGCATCATAGGCAAAGTGGTAACCCACATAGTAAACGTTGCCGGCGTTGTCAACGGTGAGTGAATGGAAGGGACGGCGCCAGATCACAGAGTCATGGTTCCAGCCATCCATTTCCGGAATAGTGGTATGATTCCAGGCGAACGGAACACCGTTTTCGATGTCATTTTCGTCAAAATCAGCATATAAGAAGTAGGGGTTCTCGGAAGGACCAGCGGTGCCATGTGTGGTGGTTGAGTTTCTCTGCACCATGTAGGCTCTTCTCTTGCCCGCGACGGGGGAAGGCCCGATATGCAGGGTCGGCCAGATGAATTCGTTGTCTGAAGTGGCTGTGCCGTTAGGCGGGGTGATGGTGATGGGGTTGTCCACAGCTATCTGTAGGTCGTTAAACAGGCCGGCGATGCCCGCGATAAAGGCGTCGGAAGTGAATTGCACTTCATAATACGCGCTTTCATCGTCGGCATCGGCATGCCACGCGTACATGGGTTTGCCGGAAACGGGGTCCACCGCCACGGTTGAGTATCCCTCGTGGTTTTGCACGCTGGAGATCTCGTTGTTGTTGATCACGTTACCACTCTCATCCAGATAGGTGTAGAAAATGCGGCGGGTGGCTGTGGCCTGGCGACGGCCGTGATAGTTCATGAAATATCCGCCGCCGGCACTTTGGGGTATTACCCGCAGGGGGATGCCGTTGTAGCTGCCGATCATGTAGTCATAATAATTTACGATTACACTGGTGGGCAGCTTTGTGAATGTGTAGGCCGGGGCAGTTCGGCTCGGCTGATAAATCCGGCCTGTGCCAGGAGATGGCAGGGCTTTCCTCTCGGGAGCGTACTGCATTTCCCGCGCGAACGCCAGACTCAGCACAAAGCTAAGCGTCAGTACAACCAATAAGGTTTTCTTCATTATTACCTCCATTTGTAATGGCTTATAATCTATCACCGGCCTGCGCAACTGTGCTTTTTGGAACAGCTTGCGGTACAGCTAAACTCGTTTTGCTTAGACCGGCACTAATCTAAAACATCCTATTTAGATTACGTTTATCTGTCAAACACTTTTTTGACTTTTGAGTTGTTTTTCTTCGACCCATATTATTCCCTGGCGGAATCGGAGGCCTGGCACCATTTTGCTTGTGTTATCACAACTGCCTCTATTTCAGATAAATTGCGCTCCTCGGTTCACGTGGATAAGGGCTGCCGAAGTCT
>DFUX01000094.1 GCA_002379855.1 Cloacimonetes bacterium UBA4175
TGGCTTGGTTGAAAAGAAATAGACCGCGGATCACAGTATCAGCAGGATCATCGGGATATTTGGAAGGTGGAAAGGTGAAATGGTGAAAAGGAGCCCCCAAACCAGGGCGGTTCAGCGACCGCCTGTACTGTACCGGCGCTTGCATAGCGCAGTTTGGGGGATAGCCGCCCGAGGAGGGGGTGGCAAAGTCCGTTTGCCACAGAGACCGGAGGTCTCTTCCTAACAGGCAACTCCGTTGCCTCTGCCGAACGGACTTCGGCAACCCTTATATTACACCAATCCGCGACAATCTGCGCCTTTTATCCGCGTATATCTGCGTGAACCGTGGAACCCGGGATCCAGTCTTTTACAGGAAAGTTTGAAGTCCGAGCCGGCTTCAGGACTGGCATAAGCATGAAACCCATATTGCCGGCTCGAACTCTAAACACAGCCAGCATGGAGTTCAAGAGCCTTTTCAGACTGAAAAATGCCACCATACAAGTTGGCTCTTGGACTTCATGCGTAACATATTGCTGGCTCGAACTCTAAACACAACCAGAATATATTTCATCCGCGAGGCAAATAATGCTTGACATAGAATCTAAACCACACAAAAATAGATTTGAGAGGGTAAATAAAGAAAGGAGCAGGAAAGATGAGCAAGAGCTTAGTTTTTGTGCTGGCGTTCTTATGCCTGGCGGCTGCGTGCCTGGGGTCGGAAGCGGCCGCGCCTGACCCTCCGGAGCCACTCCGCGCGGTGGAACTGACGCCTCCGCCTTCACCGGTAAGAGCGTTGCCAGGGCAGAAGTCCGTGCCTCCCTGGAACTTCAGCGTCAATCCAAACCCGATCATAAACAACTATTACGACTACATGATCGGCGGCTACAACAACCTGCCTCTGAACCTCGTCCCCGAGAGCCAGGGCGGAGGCTATTTCCTCACCTGGACGGGGCGCAACAGCCCCACCAGCGACCGCAAGTCCTATTACGGCTATCTGTACTCATCCGGAATGCCAATCTTCGTTAACCAGATCGTTACCCAGGGAGAAGGCGAGCACGGCATGCCGGCATTGGTGGTGGATCCCGTTGATGGAAATCCTTTCTACGCCTGGACCCAGAATGTGGACACGGACCCGGTGTCCGAGATTGTGCTGACCTCCGATGCCTTCATAGCCGGAATTGCCGGATTGTTCAACACCACCCAGATCGTGATCGACAACCCCGTCACCCTCACCGCGCCGGACGGGACGGAGACCACAAACAACGTTTTCTACTGGCCCAGCCTGGCCATCGGCCCCTCCCCTCTGGCGGGCAAGCGCAGGCTCTATCTGCTGGGACGGCAAAACTGCAACGTCTATCTGGCAATGGCTGATTTCTCCCGCGATGATGTCGAAAATGGAATCCCCCTCAACTGGCAGTACTCCAGCGTTCCGCAACTCAACACCTGGGAACTGAATGCCGTGCCAAACAAAACCTATCTGGCCCTGGAAACTGACTCCGGCGGGAATGTCATCCTGGCCGGATATCACAACAGCTACTCGATTGAGAATGATATCATCGTCTTCATCTGCGGCAACTTCGGACAGGGGGAATGGACGTTCCACAGCTTCAACAGCAGGATGCCCACCTGGAACCCCACCTATCCCGGCAGCAACGGCGGCTTCTTTATAGATGATGAGGGGCAACCCTTTCAGGATCAAGACCTGCACTGGAAACTGTTGAACTCCGGACATCTGAACGCCACCCTGGATAGCGGTGGCAGGCTGCATATCGTGGGGATTTGGGCCTTGGCCGGCGGGGACGGCGTATTTTTCCCTCATTTCCAGTTCGTGAAAGAAGCTGTTTACGACCCGACTTGGAATAATTTCGAGATCCGCGACATCTTTCCCCAAAAAAATTGTGACGACCTTTTCAATGCCTGTTTCACCCCCTGGGACATGCTGCCGCCCTACGGCGAGGTTGACGAATGGATCTACGATGAGGAATATGGTTACTATCCATACACGTTCACTGACTGGCCCTTCCCCCACTGGGACCAGGCAGCACACGAAAACACCATGATGTTCCACTATAACAACGTCAAGATCACCCGCGCCAACGACTATGGCCAGATGGCTGTGGTCTGGCAGGATTCCAAACGCGCCTTTGACTGGTGCGTGTATCATTATCCCGGCTATGAGGCCTGGGAACACGGCACGGACATCTATATCGCCTATACAAACTATGGCGGCTCGGAGTGGCAGGACCCGATCGTGCTCAACAATGTCGATACTCCCGAACTGGCGGGCATCAAGCCGATGTGGGTGTATCCGGCTGACCGGATGATATACACTGGCTTCAACCAGTACGGAATTAAAGAGGGAAAACTGGGCCTGATGTTTTACGATGACTTCACCTGGGGCTCGAATTCTCTCCCGCCACCCTACCACCCCGATCCTGACGGCGGCCGGGTGATGTTCATGGAACTGCATATCGGATACCTGGACGCCAACGATCCCAGCCAGGCGCCAGCTCCGGCCATCCTGGCGCAGAATTGGCCCAACCCCTTCAATCCTAACACCAACATCAGTTTTGAACTGCCTCAGCCCGGCCCTGCCCGGCTGGAAATCTTCGACCTCCGCGGAAGGCTGGTAAGCACCCTACTGGACAAGGAGATGGGAGCCGGAAAACATAGCCTGAACTGGGACGGCACCGACTCCAACGGCGCCCAACTGGCAAGCGGAGTCTATATCTACCGCCTCAGCACGGGAAGGACGAGCGCCAGCCGCAAAATGATATTGCTGAAGTGACGGGCATCCGCCCTTCCAAGTCCGATCTTTATACCGAGCCGCCGCGTGTATTGCGCGGCGGTTTGCTTTCCGCAGACCAAGTATTAGCAGCGGGAAAACTGCAATGAAATAGCCGCTGGTGGGGCTCCGTAAAATGGGAGTGGAAGCCGCCGCATGGAACACCTTGAAAGTAACAAGAGACCGCCCCAAATTGACCTTTCCTGACCTAATAACCCCTCAAAGCAAATTTCTTGACAATGATCTTTGGCTAAAATATAAGGTTCCCATCGAGCAAAAGGAGCATGTTATGTACAATCTTCTTTGTGATAATTGGGTAAACGTGGTCTATCTTTCGGGCAAACCAGATAGAATATCTTTAGTTCAAACTCTTAAAGACGCACACTGTCTGCAACTGGCATACAGCAATCCTATGGACCGGTTCGCTGTCTTCAGATTCCTGCTTGCTCTTGGCTACTGGTGTTTCGCCAACACCAACGTGGAGCCTGAACCTGATAAGCCGCTTCCGGTCTCCTGGATACCCTGGCTGGAAGAAAACAAGGAGTATTTCGAGCTTTTTGGTGATGGAAAGAGATTTTTCCAAGCCGATCCCAGTTCCAGGATCAGAGCCATTACCGACCTTATTCATGAGATACCAACAGCTCACAACCTATGCCATTTCAAACATGTCACCGACTATATCGATGGGCTCTGCGAAGCTTGCTGCATCAAGGGACTGCTGAGATTACCTGTCTTTACCACTGTCGGTGGCAGAGGGATAGGCGCTGGAATCAACAACACTCCTCCATTTTACCTGCTCTGGCATGCAAATGATCTCGCTGGCATGCTGGCTCAAAATTGGCAACCCTGGGATAATATGGGGATTCCGGCATGGTTGGGTTCTTTTCAAAAAGAAAGCAGGGAAGTAGGCTTACTTGCTGGAATGACCTGGCTGCCGCGCAAGGTGTATCTGCATGATCCTGTCCCAGGTCAGGCAGCATGTTGTTCCTGCGGCTTACCCTCCAAAGCTCTCGTCTATTCCTGCAGCATAAAACCTGAACCAGTGCCGGAAGGCCTTAAATGGAAAGACCCTCATGGTGTTTACACCGATCAGGGAAAAAGTCTCCAGTCCAAAATCAAACTGATGTCCAATGATAGATACACTTTCGCGGACCGGGATTGGTATAGCCCGTTGTTCAGCTATTTGCACGCGGAAGGAAACTCCAGACAAGGAAAACTATGGTTGGTTGGATTTGCCAGCGATAAAGCAAAAAGCATAGACATCTGGGACAAGATCATCGAGCTTGAGGGAACTGATACAAATGATGAGCTACTGGCTCAATTGGCAAACAGGGCTACTGCCCTTAATGCCATGCGCAAGAAGCCTCTCAGAGGTGATTTCAAAAAGTCAGTGGGCACTCCCCAGATTGCTGACATTATCCCCCACGCCGAAAGCAGAATTGCCATCAATGCGGGTAAAATGACTGAGAACAGGGGCTATTCCTGGCAGGATGCCGATACTGAATACGGAGAACTGCTCACCAAGGTTGCATGCTCTTTGGAGCCGGCTCAAACAGTGGACGCCAGGCTCAAGAGAGGTAAATTCATTTCCCGCAAGCCCTGGCCAGTTATACCAGAATCCAAAACAAAACCCGCAGAGGAGGACCAGAATGAATAGAGGAACCGTTGACTTCATTGCAAGCCTGGAGAACCTCAAAGAAGGCGATTTGGGCATTCTTAGAAAACTCAGGGGAGCCCGGCTTGATGAAAAGCTTCCCGGATTTGACCTGTTTTCCGCCCTATGGTGGCCTTTGCGGCAAAAGAATCAACGCGCTCCCAAGCGTGAAGTGGCTTGGTTGATCGCCAAACTTTTTGCTGAATTCCGCTTTGAACAGCGCGAGGGAGCCACATTGCCCATTCTTATGGGAGGCATCTGCCGGAAGTTGGAACCCAAAAAGGAATTACCCCGGGTATTGGCACGCTTTGATCAACTCGCATCGCTTGACATTATGCAGATGGAAGAGCCGCTGTCGGTCATCATGGGTATTTTGCGCAAGCACCAGCAGGTCTGCCTGGACTGGGTAGGGCTTACTGATGTTCTGTCATTTTGGGAGCAGGAACCTGTCAAAAGAGAATGGTCGGATTCATTTATTAAAGCATACAAGATCAACAAGGAGGATTCAGATGTTGATTGAAATTCATATGATTCAGAATCACAGTCCGGCAAATCTTAACCGGGACGACTTGGGCGCCCCCAAGACCTGTTATTTCGGTGGAGTATTACGTTCTCGCATCTCCAGCCAGTGCATCAAGCGCAGCATCCGTTTTGCCCCGGAATTCGCGGACCTTAGAGGAGGTATCCGAACAAGGCGTCTGGCAGAGAAACTCGAGGAAATGCTGGAAAACAAAGATAAGAAGCTGGTTGCCAAGTTTCTTGAAGCCTGCGGAATCAAAACCAAATCTTCCAAGAAAGCTGCAAAAAAGTCCGAAAAGATACCCGCGGAAGCCGATGAAGATCAGGATGAGCAGCAGGCGGCTGATACATCTGACATGCTGGTTTTTACCACTTATGATGCCCTGCGCCAAATGGCAAAGCTGCTTTCCGACTCCAAACTAAGTGAAAGCGAAAAACTGCTGCAGTTCAAAGATCTGCTCACAAACTGCGTCCATTCTCCGGATATAGCACTTTGCGGCAGGATGCTGGAGACCAAAGAGCTTAAAAACACTGGCGTTGAAGGCGCCCTACAGGTTGCACATGCGATCTCCACCCACATTGCCAGACCTGAGATAGACTATTTTGTGGCGGCCGATGATGTTCCCGGTGAAGACGCCGGAGCGGGTCATATTGGCGAATCCATGTTTGCCTCAGCCTGTTTCTACAAATACTTCTCCATTGATTGGGAACAGTTGGTCAAGAACCTGAAAGGGGACACGAATCTGGCAGCCCACACCGTGGGTGCCTTTCTCCTCGCCGCTGCCAAAACCAACCCCAGTGGCAAACAGAACAGCTTCGCCGCTCATAACTATCCCGATGGCATCCTTGTTGAGTTCAAGAATTCCCCTATTAGCTACGCCAACGCATTCGTCAGGCCAGTTTCCGTGGTCAAGGAATCGGACCTGGTGGAACAAAGCATCGGCCAGCTTTCCAACTACGTGAACGACATCAGGCTTGGCTATTATGATGAGCAATCCCCAGTTATCAGCTTCTGGTTTTCTCCAAACAATCGCTATTCCCTTGGCAATGAGCATTCCAAACTGGCTTCCAGAAACATTGGCAACCTCAATGAGCTTGTAGGCGCTGTGTTGGATTATATTGGCGGCTTCAAGTGGGAAGAAGTTCAGAAAAGCAAGGCTTATGTTGGCGGCTGACATGAGTGCGCCACCCAACACCTTATTCTTGCGCTTGGAGGGGGCTTTGCAGTCTTGGGGCAGCAACGAGGCTAAGTTTGCTTTGCGCAGGACTACCGACGCTCCCACAAAATCAGGTGTCCTGGGGCTGCTTTGCGCGGCCATGGGAATTGGGCGCGCGGAGGCTGCTGATTCATGGCTCCCAAAACTCGCCAACCTGCGCATGGGCGTGCGGATAGACCGCCCCGGCATACGCTGGTGGGACTTCCATACTGTTGGAGCGGGACAAAGAATGCGCATGGCAGAGCTGAAGGCACCCAAAAAACCTTCCATGGTTGGAGCTGCCCTGGCTGATACCCTGACACCAAGCAAAGTAAAAACCAGGGCAGAGACCTTGCTCTCACGCCGCGAATATCTTGCCGACGCCAGTTTTCTGGTCGCCTTGCAGGGTGAGCCGGAACTTGTGGAAAAGCTCTCCGCCGCTCTGGCCAAGCCGGTCTGGGCAATTTATCTGGGGCGCAAATCCTGTCCCCCTTCACGTCCCGTGGGCGAGCATGCTCCGGGCTTTTATAACACTTTGGAGGAGGCGCTGTCCGCGGTTCCCCTGCAAAAGCGCTGGCACAATGAACCCCTGCCGCAAATACTGCCTTGCGTCATGGACTGGATCCCCAGCCAGGACGGAGAACATGCGCCTGATGACGCGGAGATTCATTACGATCTGCCGGTTTCTTTTCAGCCGCCCCGCCATTTGCCGCGCTTCGTGATCAGGCGTGAGCTGGTTGTGGGAGAGGATGTGCAAGTGAGCAGGGAAACCGGAACCAGCGTTTGGAGGCCCAAAGGAACCCGGGCGGATTATAACAATTCCGAGTATAAGAAGGTCAGGGCGGAGCGGCTTGTGATGGACCATGCCGCGTGCATGGTATGCAAAGCTCCCGCCACGACTGTTCAACACGTGAATTACCGCAGGGCGGGAGGCAAGGAAATACCGGAAGACCTGCGGGCGCTGTGCCGCCTCTGCCACGACGCCTGCACCATGCTGGAATACGGTTCCGGCATGACCACCGACCGCATCGACCCCTGCGACCCCATATGGCGGGAGCGAATACTGGCAAAGCGCAAAGATATAGTCGAGTTCCGTTCGCGCGGGCAGCGTTTCCGCAAAATGAAGCCAGAGGAGGAAAACGGATGATCTACTTGTCCAAGCTATTGATCGATACTGGAGGCAATCCAGACCGTCCCCGCCCCGGCAGAAAGTGGCTGGACAATATCTATAACGTCCACCGCCGCCTTTCCATGGCGTTCCCTTCAGGTTTGCGCCGGGAGCAGGATCCGCATTTCCTGAAGCCCTTTTCGCCAAACGACTTCCAAAAAACTCCCTTCCTTTTCCGGGTCGATAACAACATCGACGGAAACGATAAAAGGGCGATTATTATCGTCCAGTCCGTTCTTGAGCCGGATTGGGATTATTGCTTCCAAAACGCGCTTGATTTCCTGGCAGCGCCACCGGAAACAAAGGAGTATAATCCAGAGTTTCAAGCGGGACAACTGCTCCGGTTCAGGCTGCGGGTAAACGCCAGCGTACGCCGTCATATTCCTGAGAAGGTGCAACAGGACGGTCAAACCATAGAAACTGGCAACATCCTGCACAAAAGGGTTTCTCTCACCTGGGATCCCTCTTCCACCCCGGATCAGGCCCTTGCCGACTGGCTGGCTGCCAAAAGCCCAAAGCTGGGCTTCACCCTTCAGCGCTGTGAGCTTCTTCAACTGGGTTGGGTTTATGGCTCCAAGCCTGAACCTAAAAATGTCAAAGCAAAGGAACAGGGACAGGGCTACTGGCGTGAACACACATACAATCCTCTGCGCTTCCGTTCGGCTCTACTGGAGGGAATTCTCAAAGTGGATGACCCGAAACTGTTCCTGGAAACGCTTAGAAGCGGCATTGGAAAAGCGAAAAGCTTCGGCTTTGGCCTGCTGTCCGTTCTGCCAATCAGGAATGATGAATAAAGACCTGCACTCTATCCCCCGGATCAGAGATCGGCTTAGCTATCTCTATGTGGAGCATGCCAAAATTGATCAGAACGGGCAAGCCATCGCCATTCACGATGCCCTGGGAGAAACCCCGGTTCCTTGTGCCGGCTTGGCTATGCTGATGCTGGGACCGGGCATAACCATCACCCATGCGGCAATACTTTCACTGGCTGCCTGTGGCTGTCTGGTAGCCTGGGTGGGGGAACATGGCGTCAGGTTCTATGCCGCAGGCACAGGTACAACCCGTAGCGCCGTCAATCTTATGAAACAGGCAAAGTACTGGGCAGACCCGGTTTTGCATTTACGGGTTGTGCGCTCCATGTATCAGTTGAGGTTCCAGGATGAGCTTTCTCCTGATTTAACTTTGAACCAGATCAGGGGCAAGGAAGGTGCCCGGGTGCGCGATACATATTTCCAACTCTCCCAAAAGTATGGTGTGCCCATGCAGGGCAGAAACTATCAAAGAGACAACTGGAATAAAGCGGATCCCATAAACCGGGCATTATCTGTGGCAAACTCCTGCCTCTACGGCATATCGCACGCTGCCATTGTTGCTGCAGGATTCTCTCCCGGATTGGGCTTTGTCCACACTGGCAAGCAACTGTCATTTGTCTATGATATCGCGGATCTATACAAAATGGAAATGGCTGCTCCCGCCGCATTCCGGGCGACCGCTGAAGGGATCGGCGAACTCGACCGCAGAGTCAGGCTTGCCTGCCGTGATGAATTCCACAGGCAGAATCTACTCAAACGCATTGTCGCGGATATTAGTTCTCTCTTCGGTGATATTATGCCAGAGGATAGCCCGGATGACTGTTTTGCCGAAGAACCAGCCTTGCCTGGAGGACTCTGGTCTCCAGATGGAGAAGTTTCCCCAGGCGGCATATCTTACGGGCAGGATGATCTGCCAAAGGAAGATTGATGGTGGTTTTAGTATTGGAAAATGTGCCAAGCTCCCTGAGGGGTAAGATCACACGTTGGCTGCTGGAAGTAAAAGCCGGGGTGTTTGTGGGTAAAGTCTCAGCAATGGTTAGAGATAAACTGTGGGATAAGGTTAGAAGCAATTGCAGCGGTGGAACTTGCCTGATGATCTGGAGTAGTCAGACCGAGCAAGGGTTTGATATCGAATTCTGGGGTGCCGCATCAAGAGTCGTTACGGAATGGGAGGGTATCAAACTTATGACCAAGCATCCTTAAACTAAGGCTTGAAGGTGTTCAATGACCTCTTAGACCTCTATTGATCAAGTGTATTCCCCATGCATGTGGGGGTGAACCGTAGATGGCACAAGTGCAAGCGCCGCAACCACAGTATTCCCCATGCATGTGGGGGTGAACCGTGATGGCGTAAGCAATGTGCCAGAAGTTAATAGTATTCCCCATGCATGTGGGGGTGAACCGGAATTGCCATTGATGCGGCAAATAATGATCTTGTATTCCCCATGCATGTGGGGGTGAACCGGGAGAGTAGCTCTCTTCGGAAAAAACAGCGAAGTATTCCCCATGCATGTGGGGGTGAACCGAGTCACGCTGTTATTGCGTATAGGCAGGGTGGGTATTCCCCATGCATGTGGGGGTGAACCGGTCAAACGCGGTTTCAAGGAGGCTGAGTATGTGTATTCCCCATGCATGTGGGGGTGAACCGGGCGGCTGGAGCCATTGAGCCATAAGGAGATAGTATTCCCCATGCATGTGGGGGTGAACCGGCATCCAATATCTATTGGGGCGTTTCAGGATAGTATTCCCCATGCATGTGGGGGTGAACCGGTTACCTCTTAAGGTTTAATGAGATTGTGGCGTATTCCCCATGCATGTGGGGGTGAACCGAAATGAGAGATGTTAAACAGGAGAATACATAAGTATTCCCCATGCATGTGGGGGTGAACCGCGGTTTATAGACCGATGCAAGCCGATATTAGGGTATTCCCCATGCATGTGGGGGTGAACCGAGGTTCCCGCCATAACTGCCCAACACCAGTACGTATTCCCCATGCATGTGG
>DFUX01000014.1 GCA_002379855.1 Cloacimonetes bacterium UBA4175
TACGGATTACTATGGTAAAACAAGAAGGCTTTTCGCCAGCCCGGAAGCAAACAAAGCTAAACTAAAATAAAAGTTAGTATTTAACTATATGCCACTCTTATGAATAACCCCCTTTTTAGCAACTACATTTCTTTCAATACTCCAAAAAACCGCGTCATCCCGGGCTGCGGGCCGTGATCAGGTTACCTTCCCTTGTCTATTCCACAAGTTAAGGCGAATAAAGACAGATGGTTATGCAGACACAAGGGAATTATGGCACAAAAAACTCATTGACAAATCATGGGGAAATGGCAGCTTGTTTTCGGGTGCTTGGAATGGAAGTTCGAAAACTGGAATGGTCTCAACCCCTCATTTAGTTAGAAGTATTTTGTGCGTATAATAGTATTCATAGGGGTAAGATGAAAAAAGGCGTTTTTGTTGTTTTGGCTTTAGTTGTTTATGCCAAACAGGTTCCACCGTGCCAGAGCCACGGTCAATTAGCAAAGAGACGGTGTCCAGCCGAGCGTTCAGATGGACACAAATGAAACCAGAAAAGGAGTAAAACTATGTTCAACAAAGCTTCCATAAGATTTTCAACTGTCCTGGCAGCATTGGCCATGCTTCTTAGCCTGTCCTGCTCAGAAGGCCCCACCAAAGTAACCGTCAGGGACGATAACCAGGACCAGGTGGCACACCTTGCGCCTGACCCTAACATTCTGGGTAACACCGAGATGTTCTTCATTCCGCAGACCATCCAGGGTTCCGCCATCTGGGTCATAAACGGGCCTGGCGCGAACGTGGGCATCGATATCAGAGACAGGGCCAACAGCGCGTTTATCTACTATGCCGACAGTTACCTTGGCGCGGGGAAAAACTCGGCTCAGACAGGCACACAGATACCCTGGAACAAGTGGATGAGAGTGAGGTTGGTGGTCTATAAATCGGGATTGTCCGGCGCGATAGTCAGCTTTATCGATTTGCTTGGCCTGGACTTCTTTGACAGCATCGAGGATTACATGATCGAGCAAATCTATGAAAATGACGTGTACCTCAGCTCGGATGGCATCCACAAGACAATGCCAATCAAGCACAAATGAGGAAAAGATGATTACTGTCCAGGTTATTTCGAGATCGACGGGCAAGCCCTTGAACGGCAAGAAAGTGTATGTCGCCTTTTCCGGACTGCGGGGAGGACTGGAGGGGTTCACGGACAGCAATGGCAATGTCCACCTGAATGCAGACCCGGGGTCTGGCGAGGTCTTTGTGAGCGGCTCCAGGGTTCATCAGGGATATTTAAGCGGCAGGATTGTCGTATATACGTAAAGCGGGGGTGTGATACTATTTAGCCTGCGTTAGCGCAGATGCTTGTCTTTTTCTAATAGACTGGATCCCGGGTCACATGGTTCTCGCAGATATACGCGGGTAAAAGTCGCAGATGAGCGCGGGGTTATGGGGCGCGGTTGTTTTGGGGTCTGGTGCTTGTTTTTGGGCTTTAAAAGACTGGATCCCGGGTCAAGCCCGGGATGACACATCTTTGGGATCTGTTGGGGACTTGTTTCGGAGCTGTGTGTTTTCATACTTTTACGCTCGTTTAATCCGTATAATTTGTGTAATTTGTGGATGATTATTCTAATAGAATGGATCCCGGCTCGCAGGCCGGGATGACACGGTATATAGCTATGTGGTTTTTGGGAACCTTTCCACCTTACAAATATCATGCTGATCCTGTCGATCCTGTCATCCGCGTTCTATCATCACGTCATCACGACACCACCTCACCACCTCAAGGAACCATTCCACCTTTCCACCTCAAAAACACCTTTCCACTCCTTATAATTCGTGTTAATTCGTGTAATTCGTGGATAATAAAAAAACACCTCCCGTTCAGGGTTGCACCAGCACCCGGATTCCTTCCGAATGGGAATTGAACTCCGGCGCGTACATGCATTGGATGGAGGCGATGCCATTGGAAAACTCCCCCGCCTGGCTCACGCGCAGGGGATATTCGAAGACATAGGTGCCCTTGCGCAGATAGTCGATGAAGAAGTTGGTGGCGGCGTCTCCGGTGGCTTCGTAGTAGCCCAGGCCATCCTGCCATTTGTAGCGGGAAAGCACGTTGATGGGCTCGAATCCTGCGCCGCGCATATCTTTCAGATGCACATATTCCATATCCCGGTCGCTGCGCAGTTCGATGCGCACCACCAGCTTGTCGCCCACTTTCAGCCTTGCTCTTTCGCCAATCTGTTCCAGCACCTTGCCGCGGTCGCTGTCGATTTCGCGGAAGAGTTTTTTGCTTAGGCTGAGGGGAGTGGCGGCTCCGGTGATCTTATCCAGGTCTTCCCAATACTGCCAGTGGAGAGCGCCCCAGGAGGGCACCGGATTGGGATTGGAGACGGAGATTTGCGCCAGGCGCGGCTCGATCTCTGAAGCAGTCCAGGAGGTCTTGAAATAGCCTGTGCCAGCCTCGACCGATCCGCTGGAGGCGGGTTCCAGGCTCTCGCCGCCCAGAGTTATCTGAGCCAGTTCGCTGCCCGCCAGCCACTCTGTTCCCTGCAGAAGCAGCGCGTAGCAAGCCTGGGCGGTGGCGACGGTGGTCTTCCAATGGGTGGTCTGTTTCATCTTGAGCAGCCAGGTGCGCATCTCGTCCACCAGCGCAGTGTCGGAGCCGATCTCGGAAAAGGCCTCGATCAGCAGCGCCTGCCTGCCGATGGGCGCCTGATACCAGAACCAGCCTTCCGCGCCGCGCCACCAGGTGCCCAGTTCCTCGTCATGCAGTGAATGTTCCCGCAAGGAGGCCAGGATGCGCGGAGGGATTTCCCTGTCGCCCCTCCGGTGCAGGGACAGGGCGATGAGCCCCATAGAGTAGAAATCCCGCTGCCGCCAATACTTGCGTGCCTGGCCAAGGAAGTAGTCCACCGCCTCGCGGGCGTCCTCAGCCACCGGCTTGTGGGGGAAAAATGAGCGGGTATAGAGATAGTGCAACTCCAGATAGCCCAGGTTGTCCAGATTCAATAATCCTCTTTTCTTGAGAAACAGGTAGGAATCCCTGATCTTGCCGTCCAGATATCCAAGCGCCGCGTCGCAGATCCTCTGAACCTCCGCCGAGCGCGCGGAACCCACTCCAAGGTGATCCAGATGGCCAAATCCCTCCACGATGTATTGGGTTGTCCACCAGGAGGGTCCCATGCCATTAAACCAGCTCCAGCCGCCGCCCGGAAGCTGATTGCGGGCCAGGATGGCCAGCGCGGAGTTGCTTTGCCCCGCCATGTGGTTGAGGTCGAAGAGCAGTCCCAGACGGTGTTTGGCCTCGGTTTCGTTTTGGGCGTCCATCACCCAGGGGGTTTCCTGCAGCAGCAGGGATTTGAGTTCCTCATTTTGCTCCAGTTTGGAAAGCAGCGCGGTGGAAGAGGGGCTGTCGCGCCAGGCCTTGAAGACCCTTTCGATGCGGGGATCGGATTGAGCGATGTGGGTGGCCAGGCTGTTGGCATAGAAACGGGCAAATATTACCTCGTTGCAGGGGTAAGGGTCTTCCATCAGGTAAGGCAGGGCCTGGATCGCGTACCAGGCTGGATTGGAGCTGTATTCCAGGGTCAGTTTGTAATGGCGCAGGGTGTCGGAACCGTGCTTGCGCAGCCTGGTGAAGTCGAAGGCTTTCTCGCTCCTGCCGCGCACCGCCAGAGGCAGGCTTTCGGTCACCAGCATGCGGTTGGAGAGGATGGGCAGGGTGTTTTCCTCGCCATCGGAGAAATCGCCGCTGGCAGCCACAAAGCGGCAGGTGACTGCGCCCAGGCCGAACGGCACGTTCAGTTCCCAAGTCAGGGCCGCGCTGGCGCCTTTGTCAACGCTGAAAGGCTGCCTGGCCTGCGCCAGGGCAAAGAGTGAATCCACCGGCTGCATGCTCAGTGCGTCAAAGAGGAAAAGCTGGCAGTAACCGGAATGGGCGGCGTCATCCAGGGAGGATATCTTGGCGGAAAGCGTGATGCGGTCGCCCTCCCGCAAAAAGCGGGGCAGGTTTGGCTGCACCATGAGGGGCTTTTGCGTGACTGCCTCGCGCTCGGTGTAGCCCAGTTGCAACGCGGTGGTGGAGGCGAGGGCGCGGAACTTCCAGCGGGTGAGGGATTCCGGCACCTGAAAACTGAAGTAAACCCCGCCATCCGCGTCGGTGCGCAGATCGGGATAGAAGAAGGCTGTCTCGGCGAAATTCGCCCGGGCCTGCACGCTTTCCAGTTCGGCCGCCGCTCCGCTTCCTGCTCCTGACTGCAAAGATACGATGCCGGATATATCAGAGACACCCGACTCCGACAATTTATCCATAACAACCGGCCTTGAACTGCCGGCACTTTCATTTTCGGCTACCACCACCACGCCGCTGCTCTTCAATCCATCATCAAATGGGATGAAAGAATATGCGTCCAGATTATCGGAAATTTCGAAATAGTAGTTCAGCCAGTCGAGGCGTTCGAATCTCCGGATAGGATAGTCGCGGTCGGGGAGATAAGACATGGATAGCAGTCTGTTAGAGCTATTGAAGCCTTCGCTCAGCCAGTTATGTGATCTGCCTGTGGAGCTATAGACCGAGCTGTTCCAGTCGCTTTTCCGGAAAGCATCCAGGGATGCGTCATACATGGAGGCCAGCACTTCCGCCAGCACCGCTCCGCCGCTGTGATCCTTCACTTTGAGCCGCCATTCCTCAGTGCCGCCGGGCAACAGTTTGTCCCGGAAGCTGGCATACTCGAAGCTGAGTTCCTTGTTGGTCCAGGGCACCTTGATTTCCTGGCTGTGCAGATAGACCCTGCCGGCCCGGAAGAAGGTGAGATGCACCCAGAATCCGCCCCGGTCGGCTTCCGTGACCGGAAGTTCCAGCAGGCGCTGTTCCCCGTCCAGCAGGAGGCGCTGGCGCAGCACGACGCTGTGGTTCTTTTCCACCTCGTAGAGTACGGATTGCCTGGCATAGCTGCTGCCGATGAGCAGGCGCGCGGTCTCGCCGGGCTGGCATTCCACCTTGAGGGGCACAAACCAGTCGGCCTGGGGATAGGGCAGCCGTTTGGAGCGGGAGTCGAAGAGGGTGAAATAGCTGACGGTGGCGGCTTCCTGCTGATGGTAGCGGCCGCTGAGCTCCAGCTTATAGGCCCCAGGTTTCCATTGGGAAAGTTTGTCGATCAACAGTTCCGCCTCCCCGGGCAGGGCAAAGCTGAGCTTCCAGACCTCTTCCTCCTCCGGCCAGGTTTCGATCTCGTCCTCATTGCCGAAGGGCAGTTCAGGAAATAGCTCCAATTGCCGTTCCCGGCTCATGAACTGGCGGTCTGGAGCGCTCCAGAGCCTGCTTTTGAGGATGCGGCCAGGGGCGCGCAGGCGGACGATCCTGGCTTCTCCGCTGGCCGTGAGCGGCTCTCCTCCCAGATTGCTTGCCTTCACCGGGAGTTTGAGGCTGTCCCCGCGCAAATCCACCTGCTCCGGCAGCGTAGCGTCCAGGATCAGGTCTTTTTCCCCGATGGCGAGGTTCAAAACCGCGCTGTGGGTCTCGCCGCTGATATCGGTCACATCGGCGCTGATGACGAAGTTGAAGTAGGGATTGTAACGGGGCAGGGCGGAAGCGTCGCCCTCGGCCAGGAAGCTGAGCGTAAACCCGCCCTGGGAGTCTGTGCGCACCCTGCCGAAGCTTATATCCTGCTGCGGCGACTGAGGGGCAGGACCCCACCACCTGCGCCAGAAGGGATATTTTGCCTGGCGCGACACACGAAAGCTCACCACGGCGTTGTCCACCGGGAAGCCGGCATAGGTGAGCGCCCGGCCCTTGAGGCTAACGGTCTGGTTCAGCTTGTAGCTGCCCTCCGGCTTGTCCAGCTTCACCTCAAAGCGCGGACGCTTGTATTCCTCCACGCTGATTCGCAGTATTCCGTCGCCTAACCTGATGGAGAATTCTCCGTTGAGCAGCCCTTTCGGGATGGTAAAGCTGGTGCTGAAGGTGCCGAACTCGTTGGTCTGCACATTCCGCCTGGAGATTGTCTTGCCGTTGGCGTCTTGAAAAACAATATTCATCACCCATCCGGTACACAGCGAGGTGTCGCTGCCGCCGTCGGACAAGAAAGACACTCCTTTCAGATGCACCGTCTGGCCCGGCCGGTAGATGGCGCGGTCGGCAAAGAGCAAGGTGCGCTGCCTTTTGGGGCTTTTGTTAGAGCGCTCACTTTGATTCAGATATCCTGCCATCAGGGAATCCGCGCCGTGGGTGGCAAGCAGGTAGCTGTCATAGTATTGGCTCTGTTTGGGGATCGTCACCAGGCCCAGGCTGTCTGGACAGCCCTTCCAGATTCTTTCATAGCTGAATTCTCTGTTTGAGTCCCTTACTGCGTGGAGGACTTGCACCTGCGCGTCCACCCTTTCGCCGCTGCTCCGGCTGAGCAGCAGCATCCTGCCGCCCTGGCTGGCGGGGAAGATCCCCGCCAGGTCGCTGACGCTTATGTAGCCTGCTGCACCCCATTGGCCTTCCTTGAGATTGCCGCTGGCCAGATTGGTGACCCACACCAGATAGTGGCCCGCGGGCAATCCATCCATGGGCAGTTCAAAGCCCCGCTGCCGGTAGTCGCCTTCATTTTCCAGTCTGAACTCCCGTTCCAAAACGGGCGTCATATCTTCTGCTTTCCTTAATCGGGATAGCGCTTCGTAGATTCTGTTGTTTCTTCTTCTGTGCCATTCTTTCGGTTCAGGATAGGGTTGGCGGAAGACCTTCACCCTGATCCCGTTCAGGTTTTTGGCATCGACCTTGAGCAACCAGGGCTGGCCGGGACAGGCATATTCCTCTATCGCTACCGATATTCGCGGCTGGCGGATGTTTGCAGCCAGCACCGCGCAGGACTGTCCGCCGAAACTGGTGGGAAAATCCTCCGCGCAGGCGTCGGCCATTTGCGCGGCCTGCTTGTAGTTCCAGCGCAGCCCGTCATTGCCATCGGGATCGTGGGGGGTTCCCAGGTCGTGCTTGAGGCGTGCCAGCTTGAAGGTGGGCAAGGCAGAGAGCGGATCGCCCGCGTAGCGGGACTGCAACAGCCGCAAGGCTTCCGCGTAAGGCTGCTCCGGAGAGGGCAGCACAGTGTTTTGATAGAAAAACTCCAGCCGCTCTATATCCACCTCCAGCAAAGCGGCGGGATCGGCATCATCCAAATGGAAGAGCAGCAAGTCCTGAAACAGCAGCGCCGCGTTGTAGGGCAGGGAAAGAGTGTCCGGCGAGCTGATCTGCCAGCGGGCAAAGCTCTCCGCCGGAGCGAAAAAGCGCAGATCGCCGATCTGGAAAGACTCCGGAGGCAGGGCGATCCCGGATTCGCTGCTCTTGAAAAAATCCAGCGCGCGGTGCGCCAAAAAGTCATAGAGCGTAGGCCGCAAGCCACGTCCAACCGCATCTCCGCCCTGGAGCATGGCGCTGAAATCCTCAATCTTCAGTTCCTGCAGCAATTCACGCTGTTCCAGCGAGAGGTGGAATTCCCTGAACACCTCGCGGCTAAGCGTCTGCAAGTCCCAAGTGGCAATGTCCTCCGGCTGGTAATCCAACAGGGCTCCGCGTTTGGCAAAGCGCCCGCGGTTGCCCGTGTAATAGTTCCAATAGAGTTGTGCCAGCATGCTGTGCAGGATCGAGGTGGCGGGCTGGGTCGAGTTTTGCAGGTGCTGCCTGGTGCGCGCGATCGCCTGCAGGCGTTGGGCTTCCTGATAGGAACCGATATTGCCCAGCATCGCCGTTAGCGCCTTGATCTGCTGGCCGGTCTGGCCGTCCGCCAAAGCCTCCGCGTAGAGCGAATCCAGCGCCTCCAGGGCGGACTGGGGTAGCCCCTCCCTTTGCAACGAGTCGATCCTCGTCCACCAGTCAGCGTATGATTTGGACTGGGCTTCCAGACAGCCCACGCCAAAGGCGAACAGGCAAATCAACAGGATGAGAAGCCGCGGGTATATCCCGCTTGCCGATCGCGGAGCGGAGGACTCCGCGGCGCGTTTCCGGGGTCGTACTGCGAAAGCTTGCATCGTGTACTCCTTGTGGCTCAGGGAGGGATTTCCTGCCAGGCCGGGCCGCGCGGTGCCATCCGTGGGGAGGGCTATCTGTTTCCCCGGAAAGGGGTTAGCAGGCGACATCCCACAGATTTCGCCGCTTTTTGAGCCAAGGAGATTCTGTATTGTTTTCCCGCTTTGTGTCAACCACTTTTTTGGCTTGCTAAAGATTCTGGCCAAAGCTGATCGGGCCCGGAGTCTTTGCCTCCCACGGCTATGAACGCACCCACACAAAGGCCGTGGACGCCACCCTCAAGCTGCTGACTGCCTATGTGAGCGAATGACAGAAATGCGTCCGCAATAGTGTGCCGGCGCTTGCCATAGCGCCGTCAAGGCAGTCTGCCCCGCAAGCCCGGAAACGAACCACCCCGACCAAATACTGTGTCATCCCGGGCTGTTGGGGTCCCCGCCGAAGCGCGTAGCGGTTTGGTGGGGTGACTTGACCCGGGATCCAGTCTTTTTGAAACATCCGCGTGAGATTAAAAAAGCGGCACCTTTCCACCATTCCATCTTTCAACCTTTCCACCTTTTATAATTCGTGTTAATTTGTGTAATTGTAGGGCTGCCGAAGTCTGTTCGGCAGAGGCAACGGAGTTGCCTGTTGGGAAGAGACCTCCGGTCCCTGTGGCAAACGGACTTTGCCACCCCTGGGTCCTGGATCCCGGCTCGCAGGCCGGGATGACCCACTGAATAGACTGGCAGTGTTCTGTTTCTTACCCAGTGGTCGCCTCCGCCCCTTTCCCACATGGTCTTTCCCTACATTTCTCCCGTCGCTC
>DFUX01000072.1 GCA_002379855.1 Cloacimonetes bacterium UBA4175
CATGCCAATCTTATACGGATTGACGGATTTGACTGATTTACGGATTACTATGGTAAAAGAAGAAGGCTTCCCCACCAGCCCCGAAACAAGCACCACAAGCCACATTACCACGTCATCACGTGCAACAGGGTCTCCGATGGATCGGCAAGGATTCGTTGCTGTGGTATGGTTTGGACCCCGTTAACCAATCTTTTAAAAATTTGGCTTGACATCTTTTCGATATGTATGGATTTTTGTTACGTAAACTTAGGTAGCCCGTGGGAATTGGTTTTATCCCTTTCCTTTGCTTTCCAAAGACACCTTGAAAAAAGATTTTTTGGGATGGAGGAAACCGGGAGCCGCCCCGCGGCAGACAAATGCTGAAGAGAGAGAGAATATGAGATCTTGCTATGCTGCCGCTGGCAGAATCTTTTCGCCCGCAGACAGATCGGGTCGCTCTCCATATGTACCCAAAACCGTCAATAAGCACACCAGTTTTACATTCACAAAATCATCCTTCAAAATCGTTTTTTCTCCACGCCACGCCGCAGGTATCCAGATACGAAGTAACATCGCACATTACCTCAGACCGGCTGCCCCAGGCAAGGCCACGGGAAAAAAGCTTAACCTCTCATCTTCAAAAGCAATCCAGGGGCTGCAGCGCAGCCGGGAGGTCATTCTACCGGGCTGAAATAACAGTCCCTGCCTAATAATCGAAACAAGTTGTTATTCTGAATAATGCTATACCTCTTCAAGGAGAGATGTTATGAAGAAATTATTATTACTGCTCTTAACCGCCTTGATAATGGGTGGTTTGTTTGCGGCTCCGCTGAACGAGAGCTTTACCGGTACGGTTTTCCCGCCAGCGGGATGGACTGTACACAATGTTGACGGCGGTCAAGCCTGGGTTCGATATACCAACACCTATTATTCTGGTCCAGCCTCAGCGTCAATTAGGTACGATGACAGCGCCCACGATGACTGGTTGGTCACTCCCCGTTTAACCCCATCGGCAGCTAACCATACTCTTAGCTTTTGGGCTTACTCAACATCATCGAGTTACCCTGAAACATTCAAAGTCTGGATATCCACAACAGGCAACGCGGTGATTGATTTTACCACACAATTAGGTCCAGAAGTAACTGCCCCCAATACATGGACTCAGTATCAATATGATCTCTCCACGTATATTGGCTCAGAAGTATACGTAGCCGTTCAAGCCACTGGCGAAGATCAGCTACGTCTGGCGGTCGATGATTTCACTGGAGTGGACCTCTATCTATATCCCGAACCAAGCAACCACGTGACGGGTTTTGCCCCCACGCCTGGCTACACAACTGTGAAGCTTGACTGGACAGGCTCCACCGGCACTCAGCAGCCCACAGGATACCTGATCCAGGCGATCAAAGTTGGCGCTGGTTCCTACGCCGCGGTCGCGGACGGAACTCCAGTTGCCGATGACTCCGACTGGTCAGACGGCAACGCCGCGGTCAATGTATCCCATGTGGTGGGTGACAACACCTATACCTTCACGGGATTGTCCGAGGTCACTGCCTATGAATTCAAAATCTGGCCTTACTCCAACGATGGAACCGACATCGACTTCAAGGTTGACGCTCCCATCCCTACGGTGAGTGCCACTACACTGGATCCCACCATTTCCGCGCCCTGGCTGGAAGACTTCGGCAGCACCGGCGCCACCTTCCCGCCCGCGAATTGGACTCGCGGAACCGGACTGCTGGCGGATCCAACCGATATAATAACCGGTGATTACTGGGTTCAGGACAACTGGCTGAATGACACTACGGTGAGTCCAGTTAACTGGTCTGCCCGGATGAACGTTTACGGTACCAACAGGGGAGGATGGCTGATCACTCCTCCCATCCAGATGCCGGGAACCGGTTATCAACTGGAACTGGATATCGGCCTAACTGACTGGAACAGCACCGATCCTATCACTTCTGACCCCAACGGCACCACTGGTGTGGACGACAAGTTCATTATCCTGATCGGTGACGGCGTGACATGGTCCCCTGCCAACATCCTGCGCCAATACGACAATGCCGGCTCTCCATATGTTTATAATGATATCTCTCACACCGGCAACCATCTGATCTTACCTCTGGATAGCTATACCGGCATCCAACATATCGCCTTCTACGCGGAATCGACCGTCGGCAACGCTGATAACGACTTCTTCGTGGACAACGTACAGATCTGCCAAACTCCCGCCTCCGCGGTCTTCACCATAGCTCCCGAACTCACAAGCTGGGATTTCGGTATGGTGCCTGCGGGTGCTTCCGCGGAAAAGGAATTTGCTGTCACCAATACCGGTTCCGGCACCCTGACTGTTTCCAGCATTACCCAAACCGGGACCAATCCCCCCTTCTCAATAGTTCCGACCTCAGCCCTGCCCTGGTCGCTGACCAACGCGGATCCCGCCAAAACCTTCAAGGTTGTGTTCTCGCCTCAGACCGCTGGAGGACCCTTCAGCACGGATGTGACAATCACCTACAACGACGGGACACAGGCCACCTATACGATCAGCTTCACCGGTTCCGCCTACGCGCCTGCCACACTGCCCCTCACCGAGGGTTGGGAAAACGGACAGGGCACCTGGATCTTTGTGAACGGGACCCAGACCAACGCCTGGTACATCGGCGCCGGCGATGCCACTTACGGACCCTATGAAGGAGACAACTTCGCCTACATTTCCAATGACAATGGCAACACAGTTGCGTACACTACCAGTTCGGCATCTGTTACCCATATCTACAAAGATATCGCTTTCGACGCCAACTGCCTGGAATTCCCGCTTTCCTTCCAGTGGAGATGCAGAGGCGAAGGCACGGCCTGGGATAGGATGAGAGTGTATCTGGTCGATACCAGCGTCAACCCCGTTGCCGGAACAGAGCTGACAAGCGGACAGATTGGACTAACGAATTACAACGTGCAACCCGCTTGGACAGCTGAAACCATCACCCTGCCCGGCGAACTTTCAGGTACTGTAAAACGTCTGGTCTTCTCCTGGAGGAATGACAGCTCGAGTGGATCCAATCCTCCCATCAACCTGGACAACATCAGCCTGACCGCCGTTCCGGTCCCCTCCGGGCCGGTCGTGGCGCCCAACCTGGATTATCCGGCTGACAGGCAAACCGATCTGCCCAAGACTGGATTCTCCTTCCAGTTCAGTTGGAACATGGCCGGTAGCGAACCCGATACCTACAACCTCTATCTGGCCAATCTGGCTGAGCTCGGCACGGGCTATAGCACGGACGACTTCTTTGCCGCTGCCATAGCCTATGAAGATATAAGCAGCCCCTACAATCCGCTCTTCACTTATGTTTACGGCGAAACCTACGTTTGGACAGTCGTCGGATTCAGCGCCGCGTATCCCGATGAAGTGTATCAGTGGCCACCCTACGAATTCACAATCGAGCCTGATCCCACCATCACCCTCCCCCACACCCAGAATTTCGGAACTGACGCCACTCCTGTCTGGCCACTCGGCTGGACCCAAACCTACTCAGGCGGAGTGACCTCTGACCGCTGGACTGTCTCTGCCTCCACAAACGCCGGCGGAACAGTCAACGAGATGAAGTGCTCGTGGTACAACGCAACCGGCGTCTCCCGCCTGATCACACCTCCCATCGATACCAACGGCATCCCCATGTTTACAGCCAGTTTCAACCAGTACTACAGCGACTTTGGAGCTGGAGTAACGGCAAAACTGCAATACAGCCACGACCTTAACACCTGGTATGACACCGACTATGCAATTATCAGCGGCTCGGGAAGTATCGGCGCTTATGAGACCGTTACCATTTCCGGCCTGAACGCTCCTGTCACCTACCTGGCTTGGGTTATGGATGGGAACCACTACCAGTTCAACTTCTGGTATGTGGACGACGTTTACCTGGCTGTTCCCTATAATCTGGATGCCAAGGCTGTATCCATCGATATGTATCAGGTGGTCGAGCCGCTTGCCTTCACCCCCATGGCCACAGTGGGCAACAACGGAACCCAGACCATTTCCTTCAACGTGACCATAACCATCGGTGGCACCACCCTGCCTGCCCAGAGTGTAACCGCTCTGGCGCCGGGGGCTACCCAGCAGCTCAGCTTCGGCAGCTTCACGCCAGTGGCAAACACCTTCTACGATGTGACTGTCACCACCAACCTGGCAGGCGATGAAAACCCCGCAAACGATACCATAACCGGCCAGTTCGTCTGTATTGAACTGAACAAGACCGCCTATGGGGACGTGTGCTTTGATCCAGGTAATATTCTGGATGGCCCTGCCACCTTCAGCCTGCGGGACCCCGGCACCATCACCGATCTGCCGGAACCAAATCCATTTACCAGATTCCTGGCTGGCGCTGATTGGATCGACGGCGGATGGTGGGGCGTTGAGAACTACAACGAAAGTTATCCCACGAGTGGAAAGTGGTGGCAGATCGACACTACCACCGGCGCGGGAACTATCAACGGCGATGTCGGCCTCTACCTGAGCGGTGTTGCCTGGGACCCTGTCGCTGACGTTGTCTACGGTGTCAACGCTAACAGCCTCTACACCTTGGACAAGCTCACCGGCGCTCCTACCCTGATTGGCCAATTGACCTGGGGTGGCGCAGCTTTCAATGGCAGATTGGTCGATATAGCCTGGAACAACTATAACAGCACCCTCTACGCGCTTGATCTCGGCTACGACGCGGTGTTCACCATCGATCCTGTAACCCTGGCCGTTACACCCTTGGGCTATACAGTCGGTTACGACCTCGAGTATGCCCAGGGCATGGCCTTCGACCAGGATACCGGATTTCTCTATCTGGCTGCCTCTACCGATGACGACGGCTTCCTCTTGTGGGTGAACACCAACCAGCCTGATGCTGATGGCTATATGGGTGAAACATACTATGTCGGCAGACTTCAAAGAGGCTGCGAGGTTGACGGATTTGTGATCCCTTATCCGCAACTGGCAATCCCTGACCTCACCATTGCCCTCGAGTCAGGCGTACCCACCCTGAGCTGGAACTCCATTGTCGGCGCCACCGCTTACAATGTATATGGTTCCAACGATCCCTACGCGGATGATCCCTGGACCTTGCTTGCCGCCACTCCCAACACCACTTACGCGTACACTGGCAACGAACCCTATCACTTCTTCAAGGTCACTGCCTTTACCGGCTTAGCCACTGCGCGGACTCAGTTCTCTGGCCTCGACAGAGTGAGACAAGTGTTCCAGCCCACCAGGGTTCAGTATAACAGAGACATCCAACCACAAGCTACTGGAACAAGAGCCTCCAAGACCAAGCCTGTGAAGTAAACCCAATAAAACCCTGGCGGAACTATCCGCCAACCAGCATAAACCCCCGCAGCGCCGCGGGGGTTTTTCGTTTGATCCTCTGTGCAAAATATAGAACGCGGATGACAGGATCTTTGAAGGTGGAAAGGTGAGATAGAACGCGGATAACAGGATCGACAGGATCTGCAGGATATAGATTGAAATAGACCTTTGTTGAAAGGGTGGTAAGTGACCACCCGACCCCCGAAACAAATTACACCAACACTACAAAACCGTGTCATCTTGAGGGGGGTGGCAAAGTCCGTTTGCCACAGAGACCGGAGGTCTCTCCCAAACAGGCAACTCCGTTGCCTCTGCCGAACAGACTTCGGCAGCCCCCTGACTTACACCAATCCGCCGTAATCTGCGCGAAACCGCCTGACCCGGGATCCAGT
>DFUX01000066.1 GCA_002379855.1 Cloacimonetes bacterium UBA4175
GAGAGGGTGATGCAAATGAGGACGATCCCTTCATAATATATAGGTGCTAGGATCAGGTCGTGGAAAGGTAGAGTGGAAATAGAAAATATTAATCTTAGTTATTTTTGCCATGGTTCGGTCAACTTGACTCTAAACGGGAACTTGTAATGTAAGTGAACCGAACTGACAGGAACTGTTTACCTGCCATAGTCTGTAAAAGACAAACTGGGACATTTTGCTTCAGTCCATATTTCTGAAACAGATGAGCATAGAGAAAGCCTCCGAGAGCTTGATATCCGCCAAAAATCATTGACATTAAAGAGGCTTGAAAGTTTTTGGCTATATCTAGACATATCTGGAGTCAAAAATGCTAAGATCCATACTTTTATCGAAGTTACACAGAGGTACGGTTACCGAGTGTGACTTAAACTATAACGGCAGTATAAAAATCGATGAAGCTCTGCTGGATGTATCCGGCATGAAGGAATTCGAATACGTTGACGTGTTCGACATCAATTGCGGAGCGCGGTTTCACACCTATATAATAAAGGGCGAACGTGGTAGCGGGGTGATCGGAGTAAACGGCGCCGCCGCCCGTCTGGTTGAGCCTGGCGACAAGGTGATAATCGTAAATTGGGGGCTGATGGATGACGCGGAAGCATCCAGGCACCAGCCGAAGATCATATTGCTGGATGAATATAACAGGCCTGTGGCAAAATGAAGATTTGTAAAACTATCAAAGAAATGCAAGCCGAGGTCTCCAAGCGGGACCGGAACAAGACATTGGGCTTCGTGCCCACAATGGGAGCCCTGCATGAGGGGCATCTTTCATTGGTGAGGCTATCCAAATCGAATTGCGACCTGAGCGCCGTTTCCATCTATGTGAACCCCAGCCAGTTTGGCCCCCAGGAAGACTTTGGCAGATATCCCCGCAACCTGGAACGGGATTTGGCCTTGCTGGCTGACAACGGAGCAGATTACGTCTTTCTGCCGGACAATGAACAGATGTATCCAGCAGGATACAAAACCTGGGTGGAGGTGGAAGGATTATCCAGCATCCTTTGCGGAAACAGCAGGCCTGGCCACTTTCGCGGCGTCGCTACCGTCGTGCTGAAGTTGGTTCAGATAGTGAAGCCCGATCTGATGTTCATGGGTATGAAAGACTTCCAGCAAGTGGTGGTATTGGAAACCATGCTGAGAGACCTGAATTCGGATACGCAAATATTCCGTTGCCCGATAGTGCGCGAAAGCGACGGTCTGGCAATGAGCTCCCGCAACATGTATTTAAGCCCCGAAGAGAGAGCCAAAGCCCTGTGCCTTTCTCAAACCCTGGATATGGGCAGGCAAATGGTGGCATCAGGAAAAAAGCGCGCCGAGGAAGTGATTCTGGCTGCCGAGGACAAGATAAATGCGGCTGGCGGAAAGATAGATTACATCAGTCTGGTAAACGGATCAACCCTGCAGCCGCAAGATATGATCGATCAGGATACCCGAATGCTGCTTGCCGTCTATATTGGCAACACCCGTTTAATCGACAATTGCAGCTTGATGCAATCTGATTAGTTTATTAGATCTAAGTGTTTTAAAGAATAGATAGTGTGTGCGAAAGTGGCGGAATTGGTAGACGCGCTGGACTTAGGATCCAGTGGGATACACCTGTAGGGGTTCGAGTCCCCTCTTTCGCACCAGTAATTTGAGGAGAAAACTGTGCAAGTTGAATTCAAAGACCTGAACGCCGTGACACGGGAGATTTCCATCACGGTGGAAGCAGAGCGAGTGGAAAAAGCATATCAGAAATATCTGGCGAAAGCCGCGCGGGATGTCGAGGTACCCGGATTCCGCAAAGGCAAAGCCCCTTTGCAGATGTTAGAAAGATTGCATGGCGAAAGGATCAAGGATTACTTCGAAAAAGACTTTATTGATGAGGTCTTCGACGAGGCAGCCAAGGAGCATGAAATCCATTACCTGCTGTTTCCCGAAGTGAAAGAAGTAGCCTGGGAACGTGGCAACGACATGCAGATCACCTTGGAAATAGAACATGAACCCGCGGTGGAATTCAAACAACTGGAAGGCTTGCAGGTTCCTTTCAAGCCAACCCTTTTAGATGAGCAAGTGGAATTGTTTGTTGAGAATCTGGCCAAAGAACATACCACCGCCCAAGACGCTGATGTGGCGGAAAAAGATGATCAGTTGGACATCGAGCTTGCCATGGAGCTGAATGGCAGCCCCTATACCAATAACGTTACAATGTATGCCGGAGATGATCTGACACAGCGTTCGTTACCGGAGTTCATAGGGGCGAAAACCGGCGACACGATCCAGAAAGAGCTTAGCGGAGCAATGATCAAGTTGCTGACCATGGAAAGAGACCTACCTCTGGGTGACGAAGACGAAATCCCCTGCAAGCTGCAGGTTAACTCCATCCTGAGATTTGTAACACCAGAGATCAATGACGACTTTGCCAAGGATATGGATTACGAGACCTTGACGGAGATGAAAGCCAGGATAGCTGAAGATTTGAGGCCAAAAGTGGAACACAGCAATATTGAGAGACAGCATGGAGCCATTATTGGAAAGCTGTATCAGGACAATCCTTTCCAACCACCTGCCAAAACCTTGCAGTACATCGTGGAACAGCAGCTGCAGAACATCGACCCCAAGTATCGGGAACTACTCCGGCAGTACTACTTTCAACAGACCATGCAGGAAATGGTGTCAATGTACATCCTCAAATCCCTGAATAAAGCAAGCCAGATCGAACTAAACGAGGAGATGATCTCTGAATATATCGAGCATCTGGCAATTCAGGAGGACAAGACCCCTGCCGCCTATCGTGAAGCCTATAGTGACGAGCTGGACAAGGAAGAGTTTCGCGACGCCGCCCTCAATTACTATATTTTACGTGACATCGCGCTGAAGAGCGAATTCACGGAGCCGGTCGAAGAGGCTGAACCATCAGAAACCAACAGTAACGGCGAGGAGGAATGAATATGAACTACATACCCATGGTTATCGAACAGGTTGGACGCACCGAAAGAGCTTACGACATCTATTCGCGTCTGCTAAAAGACAGAATCGTGTTTGTGAGTGGAGTGATAGAAGACAATCTGGCCAACTCAGTTGTAGCCCAGTTGCTGCACTTGGAAGGCGAGGATGCCGAGCGGGATATCTATATGTATATCAACAGCCCCGGAGGGGTAATCTCATCAGGCTTGGCGATATATGACACCATGCAATACATCAAGCCCAATGTGTGCACCATCTGCATCGGCCAGGCTGCCAGCATGGCGGCTCTGCTATTGGCTGCAGGACATCCCGGAAAGCGCACTGCTCTCCCCAACAGCCGGATCATGATCCACCAACCCTTGGGTGGCGCGCAGGGACAGGCCAGCGACATAGCTATTCAGGCCAAGGAAATCCTCTACCTGCGCGAGAAAATGAACGAAATCCTGCACAATCATACGGGACAGGATCTGAAGAAATTGATTGAGGACACCGACCGCAACTATTTCATGTCTGCCGAAGAGGCTAAAAACTACGGCATCATAGATGAAGTAATTATTAACAGGAAATAGCTTGACGGCATTTACCTCAATCTTAGAATGAAGACGTTAGATATACAAGCAATCATATTCCGAGGAGGATTTCTTGGATAAATACAAGAACCAGAGTTGCTCTTTCTGCGGACGCAATGAAGACGAGGTGAAAACCCTGATCAGGGGCATTGCGGGCAATATCTGCGATGAATGCATCGCGATGTGCCATAACATCATTGAGTCCAATACCGAGATTCCCGAGGAAGAGCAGATCGACCTGCCCAAGCCAAGTGTCATAAAGTCCTATCTGGATCAGTATGTCATTGGGCAGGATCACGCCAAAATGATAATCTCTGTAGCAGTCTATAATCACTATAAAAGAATCTTTCGCCAGACAACGGATGACAATATCGAGCTGGAAAAAAGCAATATTCTGATGGTTGGCCCCACTGGCTGCGGCAAGACCCTGATAGCCCAGACCCTGGCTACTTTCCTCAAGGTGCCTTTCGCGATATCGGATGCCACCACTCTAACCGAAGCCGGATATGTGGGGGAAGATGTGGAAAACATCCTGGTGCGCTTGCTGCAAGCGGCGGATTATGATGTGGCAAAAGCAGAACGGGGCATCGTGTATATCGATGAGATAGACAAGATAAGCCGCAAGTCCGAAACTCCTTCGATTACCCGCGACGTCTCCGGCGAAGGGGTGCAACAGGCTCTGCTGAAAATATTGGAAGGAACCAAGGTCAATGTGCCTCCCAAAGGGGGAAGAAAGCATCCCCAGCAGGAATTTATCGAGATCGATACCAAGAACATTTTGTTTATCGCTGGCGGAGCCTTTTTTGGTCTGGAAAAGATCATCCAGGAACGCCTTGATAAAAAGGCTATCGGATTTGAAGTGAAACTGGGGGAAAAGGAAGACAAGCAGAATGTTTTGGATAAAACCCTGTCCCACGATTTGCTGAAATACGGCCTGATACCAGAACTGATCGGCAGGATGCCCGTGCTTTGCACGTTGCACGAACTGAGCGAGGAAGCTCTCGTCGATATCCTGGTCAAACCCAAGAACGCTATTGTAAAGCAATATCAGAAGTATTTTAAGCTGGATGGAGTGGATCTCAGCTTTGATGAGGATGCCCTGAAAGCGATTGCCGCGGTTGCGATCAAGCAACAGGCTGGAGCCAGGGGCCTCAGGTCAATCATGGAAAGATTCATGCTCAAGATCATGTATGATATCCCCGATTTGGAAAGGGTGCAGTCCTGCAATATAACTGCTTCCGTAGTCAATGATATGGCCGAACCTGAGTTTGGCATGATCGAACCGATCACGACCCGCAGGAAAGCTTCTGGTAGCGGCGGCAACAGGTAGATTGCCATGCGCAGATTGTTGATCCTGATGCTTGTTTTATTGGGTGGATGCTCAGTCCTGCTACAGCAGAGCGAAGGCGAGCTAAGGATCAGAAACCGCACCAATTCCGACATCTGGATCAGCGTTTCAGATTCTGAACCAAAGCATCTGGAGTCGCTCTCCACCTGGTCAAAATACTATACATCGTACGAAGTGGAAAACCTTTCCTATACAGGCAATCTCGTGTTTCCCAACAAGGCGAGCATCAACATCAGGCCTGGCCTTGTAAGCTCCTTTGACATCCAGTCTGACGGCGGAGCATTACAACTGATAAATACAGGCACCGCGACAATTATCGAGGTATATCTGTCCAGTTCAGATGAAAGCAACTGGGGGATGAACGACTTGGGTGGCACAATCGAGCCCGGTTCGGATAAGCTGTGGTCGGTTACAGAAGGCACCTGGGATATCATGATCGTGGACGACACCTACGCCACTCAGTTTGTTTACGACCAGCCTGTAACGATAAATCAGATAACCTCGATTCCAACCACCAAATTCGATAACACCAAGCGCAAGCTGAAACAATATCTGACACCTGTCCCAAAAGCAAAAGAAGCTACACAAAGCAATGACTGACAAAGCTATCCAGCAGTTGTTAGGCATATAACAAGGAGAGTAAATGAATCCCGAGATCACAATTCCACGCAGAGAAAAGTTGGCGGAGCTGCTTGCAGACGGAGATCACGTCATAATTTTCGCCAATCCTTCACGAAACCTTGAGAAGTTCTCCCAAGACAACAACTTCCTCTATTTCACAGGTCTCAACCATCCCGAATTGATCTATCTGGCATGGAAATTCTCCGATCGTTTCCATGATATGCTGTTCATTGAGCGCTGCGACCCTGAGAGGGTGGTTTGGGAAGGCGCGAAGCTTGAAGCGGCTGAAGCAACGGAGATCAGCGGCATCAAACGCGTAAAGTATCTGGATGAATTCTACGGAACTCTTTCTGCCATGACCCCCATGATCAAGCGCATCTATGCCAACCTTGGATACGCGCCACTCAACAAACCCATGACTGTGCCGATGTTCATGCTGGAACCTATACGCCAGCGTTTTCCCCAAATCCAGATCAACCAGCTCAACGAACTAATCACTCCCTTGCGCAAGATCAAGGACGATTGGGAGATTCAGCAGCTGCAGAAAGCTATCGACATAACCGGCAAGGGACTGCAGGATGTGATGGAATCCGCCACAGCCAACATGATGGAGTATGAACTGGAAGCAACGCTCTTTTATCGTATGCAGCGCAGCGGAGTGAAGAATTGGGGTTTTGCCCCGATAGTGGCTTCCGGGATCAACGCTGCTACCCTGCACTACGAGCAAAACAATTGCAGGGTGGAAACGGGTGACCTAATCCTGATGGATGTGGGGGCTTCCTACAACAACTACAGCGCTGACGTTACCCGCTGTTTCCCGGCGGGGCCAACCTTTTCGGAAAGGCAAAAGCAAGTTTATAGCGCCGTGTTGGAGGTTCAAAAGCGGGTGATCGAACTGATCAAGCCCGGTGTGGCACTCTCCACCTTGAACATCAGCGCCCGCGACTGGCTGGCTGAGCAGATGGTTTCCCTCGGCCTGATCACTGACACCAAAGATGTTGCGCTTTATTATATGCATAGCGTCAGCCATTTTTTGGGTATGGACACGCATGACCTGGGTGGAAGGGAAGCGGTTTTGGAACCTGGCAACGTGATCACAGTGGAACCCGGCATCTATATCCCGGAAGAAAAACTGGGTGTGCGCATTGAAGACGATGTGCTGGTAACAGAAGAAGGACACTCTGTGCTTTCGCAAAAGATCCCCAAGGAAATCAACGAGATAGAAGAGATACGCAAGGCGGCGTTTAAGAATGAGCCATAACGCAATTTATCCGGGTACTTTCGATCCGATCACATACGGACACATCAATATTCTGGAAAAAGCAGCCAAACAGTTTGACCACACCATCCTGGCGGTGGCAGACTACACCGGCAAACCCACCACGTTCAACCTGGAAGAGCGCTACCAGCTCTGCCTGGAAGCCACGGCACATCTTGAAAACGTGAGTGTGAAGAAGTTTAAGGGACTGGCTGTTGATTTTGCTATTTCCCAAGGCTGTTCTGTGATGATCCGCGGGCTTAGGGCAGTATCGGATTTTGAGTATGAGCTGTCCCTCGCCCTCACCAATACCAAGCTCAATCCCCAGATCGAAACTGTGTTTTTAATTCCCAGCCTTAGATACATGTATCTTTCCTCTTCACTGATCAGGCAATTGGCAGATCTTGGTTCGTGCCTGAAAGATTTCGTGCCCCCCTGCGTTGAACTGGCTCTCGCCCAAAAGTACAAGAGTTAGAAACATGCCCCGTAAAGAAAACACCCCCAAGGAAATTGACAAGGTATCCGAACGGAGTCTGCCCGCAGATGTAAACGCGGAAGCAGCCATCCTCTCCGCGATGCTGATCGATTCCGGAGTGGTAAGCAAGGGAATCGAACTGATCAAGGAAGAATACCTTTCCCGCAGCGCCAACAAGCTCATCTTCAGAACCATCTGCGAGCTTTTCAACGAAGGTGTGGAGATTGACACCCTTACACTCGTGGACAGGATGCAGCGCAACAACATTTTGGAAAAAGCCGGTGGCATACCCTATATTAACGATGTTGCCAATGTAGTTGTATCCAGCGCCAACTTCGATTTTCACCTCAATATCGTAACCGAAAAAGCCCTGCTGCGGCATTTGATTCTGGCCTGCAACGGGATTATAGAGTCCTGTTACAGCTCTCCCAAACCGGTTAAAGACATAGTGGACGAAGCCGAGCAGGCCATCTTTTCCATCGCCGAACTGCCCCAGCACCAGGGATTTCTGAGGATCGACCAGATCAGCCCGGAAGTGGTGCAGAGCATCGATTCTATCGCCTCCACCAAAGTGCCCGTGGTGGGTGTTGCGAGCGGATACAGCGATCTGGATATGATCACGGGAGGATTTCGCCCCGGCCAGTTCATCATCATCGCCGCACGGCCTGCCATGGGAAAAACCTCTCTGGCTTTGAACATCGCCTCTCACGCCGCCGTCAACCTGGGTAAAAAGGTTGCCATCTTCACCATGGAAATGTCGGCTGACGAAGTTGTGATGCGGATGTTCAGCGGGGCGGCGGAAGTGAACATGGACTCCATGCTCAAAGGCTTCGGCATGAATGAAGAGAAGCTTATCCGCATCATGCAAGCCTCAGAAGTGCTGTCCACAAAGCAGATCTACATCGACGAATCCGGCACCAACACACCTTTGGACATCAGAGCCAAAACCAGGCGCCTGGCAGCCGAAGTTGGTAGCCTCGATCTGATCATAATCGACTATTTGCAGTTGATGACCCTGCCCAGAGAAAAAGATAACCGCCAGCAGGAAATTGCGGAGATTTCCAGAGCCCTGAAGATACTGGCCAAAGACATGAAGATTCCGGTGGTGGCTCTTTCGCAGTTGAATCGGCTCTTGGAAAACCGCGAGGATAAGAGACCGCGGCTGTCTGACTTGCGCGAGTCAGGCGCGATCGAGCAGGATGCCGACCTGGTGATGTTCATCTACCGCGATGAATACTACAATCCTGAAAAGACCGAAAAACCAGGCATCGCGGAAGTGATCATCGGCAAGAACAGGCATGGGCAGACCGGAAGCGTGGAGTTGGGATTCATAAAGGAATACACCCTGTTCCGCAGCATCGATAAAAGCCATGATTTTTAGTTTTCTGGCGGGCATCGGCGAATATTCTATCTTCATCGGACGGGTCTTTTACTTTTTGCCCCGCATCTTCAGGAGGCATCAGGAACTCGTCTTGCAGCTCAAACGTATCGGCTACGATTCGATATTCCTGATCACCCTCACCGCCGCTTTTACCGGTTTGGTAACAGCCTTGCAGGCAGTGTATCAGTCCAAAGGCTATATCCCGCTCAATCTCTTGAGCGTTCTGATCGGCAAATCGACCATGATCGAGCTGGCGCCCGTGCTCACGGCCCTGGTTATGACAGGCAAGGTGGGAGCGTCAATAGCGGCCGAGATCGGCACCATGAAGGTCAGCGAACAGCTTGACGCGCTGCAAAGTATGAATATCGCTCCGGAAGATTTCCTCTATCTGCCACGCATCGTGGCAGGATTGATTGTCTTTCCCATCCTCACCTTATACGCCGATCTGGTGAGCATCGTGTGCGCCTGGTATTTCTCCTGGATCCGTTATGGTATCCACCATTACACTTTTTTCAACAACATGCGCAGCTATTTCGAGTCTTTCGATCTGCTCAGCGGTTTGATCAAAGCGTTTGTTTTCGGATTTATCATCACTTCGCTCAGTTGCTTTTTCGGCAGCAGAACATCAGGAGGCGCTGAGGGCGTGGGCCGCAGCACCACCCTCACAGTCGTTTATAGCGCGGTTCTGATCCTGGTAATGGATTTCTTTGTTGCCTGGCTTATCCTCTGATGATGCGCAGTAACAAACACAGACTGGTTTTTAACCTGCGTTGGCTGGGATACATGGCTCTGGTGTCGATCCTGCTGAGCCTGTGCTTTGGCTGCGGCAAGAAAGCAGACTCCAAATCGGCAGACAGGAAACCTGACTCACAACTTAATATCTACGCACTGGATTGGATCAGGGAGTCGGGCTTTGAAGCCGCTGTGTTAAAGGAGTTTGGTCTTAAAAACGACACCGCGGTCAACCTGATAACCTTCCCCGACCTGACATCCCTGTTACAGGCTCTGGAAGAGAATTCTCAAGGTTCTGGGGCGGATCTGGTGCTTGGTCTGGACAACACTATGGCGCTGGGAGACAGCCTGACCCGGTACTTTACCCCTGCCGAGGGGATCGACCGCAGCGCCATCAGTTACGAGATTCCCCAGCCAGACAAATCCCCGCTCCTGCCTTACGCTTTTGGCAATCTAGTGTTTGTTTACAACCAAAAAATGTTTCCGGAACCTCCCAGATCATTTGGCGAGTTGCAGGATTCCCGCTTTTATAACCAGTTGGCCGTTTGCGACCCCAAAAGCAGCGGCCTGGGACGCGGCATCCTGTTGTGGTCGGTAGCCTTGTTTGGCGATTCTGGCTACGACCAGCTCTGGCAAAGCTTGCGCAAGAATGTGCGCAAGGTGTATCCCCGCCCAAGTGAGGCTTACGACGCCCTCAGAAAGGGAGAATGCGGCCTGATGCTGGGATTTCACTCCACCGCGGCCTGGATTGCCGAACTGAATCCCCCGGAAAATCAATTCAGATTTGTAAATCCGCAGGAAGGCAGCTTCCTCTATGTCGAGTCCGCCGCCCTCTGTGCGGATGCCCCCAATCCCAAGCCAGCCCTCAAGTTTCTCCAGTATCTGATCGGCAATAAAGCTCAGCAGCAAGTGATCTACAAACTGGGCTTAATGCCTGTGAATGGCAGAACCCCTCTTCCCCTTAGCTACTCGTCCCTGCCTCTGAGCATCTACTCGCTGAACGACCGTTTGCCCAAGTATGATCCGGCCGCCAATCTATCTGCCTGGATCAGGCGTTGGGATGAACTTTTCCTGCTCCGCGCCGGTATCTGATCTTGATCCAGTTGTCGGAAACGGGATTCAACATAGTTCTCTTCGAGCCTGAGATTCCTGCCAATACCGGCAATATCGGCAGGCTTTGCGTGGGCGCCGGAGCCAATCTGCACATCATCCTCCCCTGCCGGTTCCTCCTTACCGACAAAGCCCTCAAGCGCGCCGGATTGGATTATTGGCAGGATTTGTCCCTGACGGTGCACAAAAGCATGGATGAACTCTACGCGGCTTTCCCGCGGGATCGTATCTTCTATTGCAGCACCAAAGCTGAAAAAAGCTATCTGGATCTTGATTACAAACCTAATGACGCCTTTGTTTTCGGACCGGAATCGCGTGGATTGCCACAGGAACTGCTCGATCAGAACAAGGAGCGTTGCATTACGATTCCCATGCATCCTAAGATTCGTTCCCTGAACCTGGCTAATTCGGTATCGATCATCCTATACGAAGCCATAAGACAAACCCTATTGAACAGATAAGCTCCCATAGTAAATGTGGTAGTTGCCAATTAATGCGCCTGCCTGAAATAAACGCCGCCCTCATTTGACGGAGTGGGCTAAGTCTATATTTTCCGTAGGTCATCCTTAACTTGGTGAGGGATGACCTAAGGATGATGGCAACAAATGCAGGAGCAGCAAGGGACGGCGCTATGAAGGATTATGCAGAATATTGCCGTGTTATTTGGTGAATGTAATACTATATTGTTTGCGTTCTTTTTCTGAGATAGTGAAAAGGATTATAGAACGCGGATAACTGGATCGACATGATCAGCAGGATATTTGAAGTTGGAAAGGTGGTTCACGCAGATTGGCGCAGATATTTGAAGGTGGAATGGTGAGCTGAAACAAGTCCAACAAGCTATCTACTGTGTCATCACGGGCTGTCGGGGTCCTCGCCAAAGCGCGTAGCGATTTGGTGGGGTGACTTGACCCGTGATCCAGTCTTTTGAAAACAACCAGCCAGCCCGAAACAAAACACACCAGACCTCAAAACTGTGTCATCCCGGGCAGACGGGGTCCCCTCTGGGGTGGCTGACCCGGGATCCAGTCTT
>DFUX01000088.1:0-5291 GCA_002379855.1 Cloacimonetes bacterium UBA4175
AAACGGACTTTGCCACCCCTTGGCACTGGATCCCGGGTCACATGGTTCACGCAGATATACGCGGATAATAGGCGCAGATTGCCGCGGATTGATATAATGGGATTTGTTTCAGGGCTGGATGGTTGTTTCTAAAAGACTGGATCCCGGGTCAAGTCACCCCACCAAACCGCTACGCGCTTTGGCGAGGACCCCGACAGCCCGGGATGACACAGTAATGTAGTCTGGTGTGATTTGTTTTGGGGTTGGGTGTTTGTTTCGGGTGAATCTTTCCACCCTTCCACAGACCTTACAAGGGATTGTAAAATTAAAAATTGCATACGATAACTTGATGATAGCAAATTGGTCTGATTTGCTTTTTGCTTGACGGAACTGCCCCTCGCGGAAAACGTGCAAGCACACAATAATCAGTATGTTGGAGGCTTGATGCTCAAGCTGGATATCGATCCCAAATTGAAAACCCGAGCCCGTACCGCGGCTGCCAGGATCGCCGGTTCCTTTGCCTGGCTGTTCGATGACTATTCATCGCTGGCGATCGAGCGCACTGTGCTGCGTTTGATGGGCATCGACGGAGCGCTGGAGGACGGCAAACCGCTCCCGAACGTGGTGGTTGACCACTTGCAGGCAAAGAACGCCCTGTTGCGCGGGGCAGCCATCCCGGTTGCCAATGCCATGCTGTCCCGTGGTTTGAACGCGCAGGAAGTGGCTGAAGCTGTGGGACGGGGGGAACTTGACCTGTCCGAACTGCCGGAGGCCCCGCCCGAGCAGTTGTACAAGGTGCTGGATAAGCTTTCCACCCAGATGCTCGCGCGCATCCGCGGCCAGCGGGAAAAGCGGGACAAACTCTTTGCCGAATACGGCCCCCGCCGCGTGCCCGCGATCTATGTGATCGTCGCCACCGGAAACATATACGAAGACGCGGTGCAAGCCAAAGCAGCCGCCACTGAGGGTGCGGACATCATTGCCGTGATCCGCTCCACCGCCCAATCCCTGCTGGACTTTGTGCCTTACGGCGCCACCACGGTCGGTTTTGGCGGCACCTTTGCCACCCAGGAGAATTTCCGCATCATGCGCGCCGCTTTGGACGAAGTGTCGGAACAGCAGAAACGCTATATCAGCCTCACCAATTACGCTTCCGGGCTCTGCATGCCGGAGATCGCCGCCATGGGCGCCATGGAACGGCTGGATCTGATGCTCAACGACGCCATGTATGGCATCCTCTTCCGCGACATAAACCCCAAGCGCACCTTGCTGGACCAGTATTTCAGCCGCATGGTCAACGCTTATGCCGGAATCGAGATCCAGACCGGGGAAGACAACTATCTCACCACCTCGGACGCCATCGAAAAAGCCTACACCGTGACCGCCTCCCAGCTGCTGAACGAGCAATTCGCCCTGCTCAGCGGCGTCAAACCCGAAAAGATGGGGCTCGGCCATGCCTACGAGATCGATCCGGAGCAGGAAAACAGCTTTTCCTACGAGCTGGCGCATGCCCTGTTGACCAAAGAGCTGTTCCCGGATTCGCCTGTCAAATATATGCCCCCCACCAAGTTCGCCAGCGGCAACATCTTCAAAACCCATCTGATGGACGCCATGTTCAACTTCGTCGGCCAGCTCACCCATCAGGGCGTGCAGCTTTTGGGCATGATGACGGAAGCCATCCACACCCCGCATCTGGCTGACCGCTCCCTCGCCATCGAAAACGCCCAGTATATCTTTAAGGCCGTGAAGGACTTGGGCGACAACCTGGCACTGGCTCCTAACAGCTTTGTGAATCGGCGCGCCGGCGAGGTGCTGCGGGAAGCGGTTGAGTTTCTGGAGATGGTTGCCGAAGACGGCCTCTTCAAAGCCATGGAAAGAGGCGAATTTGCCGATATCAAGCGGCCGGAGAACGGCGGCAAGGGGCTGGAGGGAGTGTTCCGCAAGGATGCCCAATACTTTAATCCGTTCTTGGAAAAGATGAAGCAGGAGTTGGGATTATGAGCAAAAATAACATTATCCGCCCTTACGGCGACACCTCCGGCGATGGCAAGATGCAGCTTTCCTTCAGCCTGCCGGTTCCCCCGGATGCCTTTGGTAAGGAAGCTGCCCGCCTGTTGCTCGAGCGGATCGGATTCGACAATATCGAGATCACTTGCCTGCGCGACCTGCGCGAGGGCTACACCCATTTCATCGCCTATGCCGTGACCTCCGCGTCCGTGGATACTTCAAAGATCAAGGTGAAAGTGGTGGAGACCCCGGTGATGGATATGGAAGCCACCGACGCTTACATCAGCGAACACATCGGGCGGAAGCTCACCGTGGTTGGCGCCTGCATCGAAAGCGACGCGCACACCGTGGGCATCGACGCCATCATGAACATGAAGGGCTACAACCACCGCTTTGGCCTGGAACGCTATCAGATGTTCAACGCCATCAACATGGGCGCGCAGGTGCCGTCGGAAGACCTGTTGGCCAGGGCGCGCAAAGAGAAGGCGGACGCGATCCTGGTTTCCCAGGTGGTCACTCAAAAGAACATCCACATCAAAAACCTCACCCGCCTGATCGAACTGGCGGAGGCTGAACGCCTGCGCGACAAGATGCTCTTCATCTGCGGAGGGCCGCGTATCTCCCACGAACTGGCCATCGAACTCGGTTACGATGCCGGTTTCGGGACAGGCAGCTACTCCACCGACGTAGCCTCCTTTATCGCCATCACCCTTGCTGCCAGGGCGGTCAAAGCTTGACCTTGCTGCTCACCATCCTCGCTTTTGGCGTGATGATTTTCGTGCATGAGCTGGGGCACTATGTCGCAGCCCGGCTTTTCGGGGTGGATATCGAGAAGTTCTCCATCGGATTTGGCAAGCCCATTCTCCAGTGGCAAAGCAAGGGCGTGCAATGGCGGTTGGGCTGGATCCCTCTGGGCGGCTATCTGAAGCTGCGGGGCGAAAACCCTGACGAGCAGAAAGACGGCCTTGCCGGTTCATTCCAGTCCAAACCCTGGTGGCAGAAGGCCTTGATCGGATTCAGCGGCCCCTTTGCCAACCTGCTTTTGGGAGTCCTGCTGTTTATCATCTCTTTCCTGCTGCCGCTCAAGATAAGCGACCAGCGTCCCGTGATCGCCCGCGCGGAAGGCCTTGCCGCCCGCTATTTCGCCGCCGGGGACAGCATCCAAAACGTCAACGGAAAACAGATCAGGGGTTTTGGCGATTTTCTGGAGAATCTTTCGCTTGAAAGCGCTAACAAAATCACCGTGATCCGTGGTGGGCAAGCCGAACAGCTTACGATTTCCCCTTCGGAACTGGATTCCCTGCTGCAGTCTGTCTATCCCGCGGTGCGGGCAAGGGTGGGGGAGGTGATTCCCAAAACGCCCGCCTATCACGCGCAGCTCAAGCCCGGGGACGAGATTCTGATGGTGGACGGCGTCGAGGTCACAGATTGGTATGCCATGCGAAACCTGGTGATTAGTTCCGGCGCGGACAGCGTGTCGCTCCTGGTCAAACGCGGCGGCCAATTGCTGAGAAAGGACATCCGCCTCGAATCCAGCCTCAGCACCGGCTCCCAAAAGGCGATCGGCATCATGCAGGAGCAGCCCGTGACCTATGTTCGCCACTTCTCCCTGGGGGAAGCGCTGTCTCTCGGCTTGCGCAACAGCCTGAACTTTGTTTCCATGAACTACCAGATGCTTTACAAGCTGCTGCTCAATCCCTCCCAACTTAAGAAGAACGTGGGCGGGCCGGTCATGATCGTCTCGATTAGCCAGCAGGTGGGAAGCAAGGGCTTCAGCTATTCGCTGCTTTTCTTTGCCAGCATCAGCCTGATGCTGATGATCATGAACCTCTTGCCGATTCCCATCCTGGACGGCGGCCTCATCCTCTTCGCCTGTGTGGAAGGCATCATCGGCAGGCCCATCCCGTCCAAAGTGCAGACTGCCCTGCAATCCATCGGCTTCATGCTATTGATGTTGCTCATGGTTTTGGCTTTCTATTCGGATATTTCCAGCGAAGTTTTGCGTTATTTGAGTAAATAACATGTTCCGCTTCACTCTGGAAAAGACATCATCCCGCGCCAGGGCTGGCATGATAGAGACCGACCACGGGCAGATTCTCACCCCCGTATTCATGCCGGTGGGCACTCTGGGCACGGTAAAGGCGATGAGCCCCCACGAGCTTAAGGAAAGCCACGCCCAGATCATACTGGGGAACACCTACCATCTCTATCTGCGTCCCGGGCACGAGCTTATCCGCTCCGCCGGGGGGCTTCACAAGTTCATCTCCTGGGACAGGCCGATGCTCACGGACAGCGGCGGATTCCAGGTCATGAGCCTTTCCAGCCTGCGCAAGATCACCCGCGAAGGCGTGCAGTTCCAGTCCCACATCGACGGCAGCCGCCATTTCTTCACTCCGGAAAGCGTTATCGCCATTCAGGAAGCCCTGGGCGCGGACATCATCATGAGTTTCGACGAATGCCCGCCATTTCCCGCCACCCGCGAGTATGTGGAAAGATCGCTCAACACCACTCTCAAATGGGCGGAGCGCGGCAAGCTGGCCTTCACCAATTCCGCCCGCCAGGCCCTCTTTGGCATCGTGCAGGGGGGAATCTATGAAGACCTGCGGGAGCGTTCCGCTCTGGAGCTGATGCAGATGGATTTCCCGGGCTATTCCATCGGCGGCCTCGCGGTGGGCGAACCCAAAGAGGATATGTTTCGCATCACCGCCTTCCTGAATGACATCCTGCCCAAGGACAAACCCCGCTACCTGATGGGGGTTGGCACCCCCAGCGACCTGCTCAACAACATCGCCAACGGGGTGGATATGTTCGACTGCGTGATGCCGACCCGCAACGCCCGCAAGGGCAGCATCTTCACCCGCAACGGCAAGATGATCATCAAGGCCGCCCGCTACAAGGACGATTTCAGCCCCATCGACCCCCTCTGCGGCTGCTATACCTGCCGCCATTTCTCCCGCGCCTACATCCGACACCTCATCTCCATGAACGAAATCCTCGGCATGCGCCTCACCACCATCCACAGCCTCTATTTCTACCAGGAACTTATGCAAATGGCGCGCGAAGCTATCCTGGACGGCCGTTACGACGACTTTCTGGCGGAAATGCTGCCTGTGCTGGACAGACTGATTTGATGACAATGTAATGGCAGTGGAAAGGTGGAAAATTTATAGAACGCGGATAACAGGATCGACAGGATCAGCAGGATTTTTCAAAGGTGGAATGGTGGAAAGGAGTCCCTAAACAAACATCACCAGGCTATCTACCGTGTCATCCCGGGCAGACGGGGACCCCTTTGGGGTGGCTGA
>DFUX01000088.1:5506-14006 GCA_002379855.1 Cloacimonetes bacterium UBA4175
AGAACAAAATGATGGCAAATGCGCTGCTCTAAAATAAGCGGCAAATCCCGACCTCCCATAACCCCAATCAGCGCTCATCCGCGCCTTTTATCCGCGTATATCTGCGTGAACCGCTTGACCCGGAGTTTATTCAATTAACAATTCCTCCCCCGTAAAATAAAGACTCAAACGGAATACATATTGCTTTATATATACTAAAACCCGCCCAGTATATTTTTGAGTGGTAAACCCAATCATGGGAGGAGAAAATGAAAGCATTGGAAAGCTTGGTTTTGTGTCTTGCCCTGCTCTGCGGAGCGGCGGTTTTGGGAGCGCAGACGCCCCAGTGGCAGTGGGCAGTCAAAGCGGGAGGTATTGACGGTGATGAAGGCCAATCAATAGCGATTGACGGCAATGGCAACCAGTATATCATTGGCTGTTTTGACGAAATCGCCACATTCGGCAATCATACTCTGACTACAGGCGGAGGAAAAGATATCTTTGTCGCCAAACTGGACTCCTCCGGCAACTGGCTCTGGGCCATCCAAGCGGGAGGAACAGACCGCGACTATGGAATTGATATCACTCTGGATGGCCAAGGTAACGCCTGGGTGACCGGGCATTTTGAAGGCACAGCCTCTTTCGGCAGCCACACACTAACAGCAAACGGAGAGTATGATGTTTTCGCCGCCAAACTGGACTCCTCCGGTAACTGGCTCTGGGCCGTCCAAGCGGGAGGCCCGGACTTTGATTATGGAACCGGAATCGCCCTGGATGGAGCGGGTAACGCTTATCTGAGCGGCTATTTTTATGGCACAGCCATTTTTGGCAGTCAATCACTCGTGGCAAGCGGAGGGGAGTCGGATGCGGATATATTCGTTGCCAAACTGGATCCGGACGGCAACTGGCTCTGGGCTGTAACGGCGGGTGGAACAGAGGATGACGCGGGATTTCGCATCGCCGTTGATGGCTCAGGTTATGCCTGTTTGGTCGGGATGTTTAAAAACACCGCCACTTTCGGCAGCCAGACACTGACGGCAAGCGGAGATTTTGATGTCTTCGTCGCTAAACTGGATTCCTCCGGCAACTGGCTTTGGGCTGCCGGAGCAGGAGGAATACACCCAGACAGTGGGTATGGCATCGCCCTGGAGAACTCTGGTGTAGTCTATGTGACTGGACTCTTTATGGGCACAGCCACATTTGGCAGCCACACCCTGACAGCAAGCGCAGATGACACAAATACAGACATCTTTGTGGCCAGACTGGATCCCTCCGGCAACTGGCTTTGGGCTACCAGATCGGGAGGGACAGACCATGACGCGGGATTTAACATCGTCACGGATGACTCTGGTAACGCCTGGGTGACCGGAGTTTTTGCGCGCACAGCCACTTTCGGCAGCCATTCCCTCACCGCAGGCGGATACTATGATGTCTTTGTTGCTAAACTGAATCCATCCGGCAACTGGCTTTGGGCTGCCAGAGCGGGAGGGACAGAACTTGACGACAGTTATGGATATGGCATCGCCCTGGATGGCTCGGATAACGCCTGCGTGACCGGTTATTTTGATGGCACAGCCAATTTTGGCAGCCACAGCCTGATAACAAACGGCTATCGGGACATCTTTGTCGCCAGAATAGAAAACATTACGCCGGTTGAGGATGACCTTGCGCCGCAAGTGGTTGCCAGACTGCATAACGCCTATCCCAATCCTCTGGACAGGGGCGGAAGCGCGCTGATCAAAACACAGATTCCCGAACATTCAACCGGCACCCTGAGTATCTTTAACCTGCGTGGACAGATCGTATCCCGCCACAAACTGGGCTCAGGTTCGCGGCAGATATCCTTCAGCGGGGATGGCCTTCCCGCGGGAGTCTATTTTTACAGCCTGCAATGCGGGGATTACAAGGAGACTAAGAAGCTGGTACTGCTGAAATGAGGTGGAAAGATGAAATGGTGAAAAGGTTCCCACAATCCGATCTTATCGAAAAACCTGGAAAAGAGCGCTGCTGTCCCACCCCAAGAGGTGATTAATTTGGGACTAAACTCAATTTTGACTTTACCCTTTTTGTGCCTCTTGCTTGATTGTCTCTGTTGCCTATTTTTCTCCCATCTTGATTTGATGTTATAAAATGAGTTCAACTCATTGTGATGGGTGAATATATGCAACACTTTTCTTTTGAGGCTGGGAGACTACTGCATTATTTGGGTTAAAGCCCGGACATCGTTCCGGGCTTTTGCTGTGAAGGGTCAGCGTCCGAGCTTGAGGCTCAAACCGCCGTAGAAAGCGATACCCGGTTGAGGCACATAGGCATACACCTCATACTGTTTGTTCATGACGTTACGCACGCTGAAGTGGGGGCTGAGGCGGAAATTCTGCCAGTCGAATGACCAGGTGACGCCCATATCGAGCAGGTCATAGGAATTCAGGGGGGTGGCGAGGTTGTCCGGGGTGACCCACTGCTTACCCGTGAAGCTGTATTTGCTCCAGAAGCCGAGGTTTTTCCAGTTCAGATCGAGGTTTATGGCATAGCTCAGTTCCGGGGTGTACATCAGCTTGGGGGCGCAGGAAGCGGGCAGGGTGCTGAGATCCAATGCCTTGGTGCGCAGTGCGGAAGCGCTCAGTTCCAGCCACTTTGCCACTTGCAGGCTGGATTCCAGTTCCAGGTTGCGGATGCTGGCGCGGCCGATATTGAAGGGTTTCCAGACGTTGCCGTTCATCTGGATTTGCCGCCATTGAATGAGGTTTTTGATGTCGTTTTGATGCCAGGCGGCTTTCAGGCTGAAGGGGCCATAGCGGTTTTGCAGCCAGAGCTGCCAGCCTTTGGAGAGTTCGCTTTTGAGCGCCGGGTTGCCCAGGGTTTGCGAATCTCCTTTCCAGTAAAGGTCATAGGGCGAGGGCAGGGAGAAAGAGGTGCCCAAAGTGCCGCCCAGCGTGCTTTCCACCATTCCGAAACGCTTGAGATCGGCCTCCAGCCTCCAGGAGAGGCGGTCTTCCTTTCCCGCATGGTCATAGCGCAAAGCGGCGGCCTGGGACAGGGAGAAGGTTCCGGCATCCAGATTGGAGCCCACTCTCAGGCTGAGGTTGGAGAAGCGGGAGCGGTGCTTCAGATCCTGGCTCTGGAGCAGCAGGTTGAGATTCTGATAGCGGTTGCGTCCGGTTTCCGCGGCCAGCGAGCCGGAAAGACGCCAGAATGGTTTGAGTTCCTTTTCCATTGAGGCTGTGGCGCGCAGGCCTCTGCTGTCCATCTTTTGGCGGTATCGGTTGAGGAAGAATGGGATGGGAGCCCGGGTGTTGTCATAGACGGAGCTGTTCAGGTTCAGCCAGGCGATGCCCTGCAGGCTGACCGGCCCGGCCTTGGTCTCGAGGCTGGCGCGGTTCTGGCTGGAGTAACCATCCAGCCAGGCATAGCGGTAGATTTCCAGAAAGTTCACCGTGCCGGGCAGTTCGCGGTGGAAGTCCTCATAGCTTGTCTGCAGCGCCAGCAGCGTCCCGCGGGTCTGCCAACTTGCCGCGGCGGATATGGAACTCTGGCGTTTGGCGTTGTTATCGCGTTTGGCGGTGCTGTCCGCCGCCCACCAGTTGCGCAGGTCATAGGTAAAATCGTTGCGGGCGGTGAATTCACTCAGGTTGAGGCGCAGATGCCAGTCTCCGTGGGAGCTCAGGAAGCCGAAGGAGCTTTTGGCGTAGCCGAAGGAACCCAGTTCCACTCCGACACTGCCCTCATCCTCGCTGGTCTGGCTGCCTTGCTTGCTGCGGATGCGCACGATGCCGCCGATGGCCGATCCTCCGCCATAGGCGGAAGCGTTGTTCTTGATCACCTCCACCGACTCTATCGACTCGGGATCAAGCAGGGAAAGGTCGTAGGCCTCGCCGTGGGGGTTGAGGGGCACGCCGTCCAGCATGATCAGGGTGTGGCGGGCGAGGTTGCCAAGAATAGAAATCCTCTGGCTTTCACCCTTGAGGGGGGTGTCTGAACTGCGCAAAGCGGTGGAACTGGAAAGCAAATCCACCGTGCTCAGATAGCTGCGTTCCTCATCCACCGGGATGCGCAGCAGGTCTGCCGCCTGGGAAAAGGGATCCAGGCTGGTCTCGGTTACCCTCACCGTGGGCAGCACGATCGGAGACGTCTGCAGGATGACATCGCGCTGCCAGACGCGGAGCTTAGGATGGCGGAACCTCTGTTCCTTGTAGCCAACTCTGCTCACCGTAATCCATTCCCCGCCGTCCAGAAGGGTGTATGAGCCATCCGCGGCGCTGAACACGGTTTGCCTGCCATCCGTGACCACGGCGCCTTCCAGGGCCTTTCCGCTTTCGTCACGCACCTGGCCGTAAATCATGTTCCGCGCACCATCTGGCAGATCGCGGGTCGCCCACAGAGGCAGCGCGATAAGGGTCACAAGCGCCAGACAGCAGAAGAACCTTTTCATGTTAATGGCTTTCCGGGATAGAGCAGGTTAGGCCTGTCGCTGACGGGGTTCATGGCTACCTGCAGATCAATTCCGAAGAGCTCGCGCAGCTTTTCGGGGCGCATCATCTCGCTGGGCTCGCCCTGTCCCAAAACGCGTCCTCCGCCAAGAAAGACCATCTGATCCGCAAAGTTCGCTCCCAGATTGAGGTTGTGGGAGATCAGCAGGATGCCTTTGCGGCTTTGGCGGACGATATCCACCAGCATGAGCATGATCTCCACCTGGTGGTTGATGTCCAGTTGGGAGAGGGTTTCGTCCAAAAATATATAGCGGGTGTCCTGGGCTAGGGCGCGGGCGATCAGCACCCTCTGCTTTTCCCCGCCGCTCAGCTGGGAGTAGTATCTGTGCGCCAGACCCTGCAGCCTGAGCTGTTCCAGGATGCCGTCCACCACGCGATGGTCGGAGGGCAGCCAGGTTTGCATCAGCCCCTGGTAGGGATAGCGCCCCATCAGCACGATGTCCCGCACGCTGTAATCGAACTGGAAGCTGGTCTCCTGGGGCACGAAGGCGATCAGTTTGGCAAGCTCGGAGCGTTTGTAGAGGTGCAGGGACTTGCCAAAGAGGGACACGCTGCCCCCCTGCGCCTTCAGGAAACCCAAAAGCGCGTAGATCAGAGTGGATTTTCCCGCTCCGTTTGGCCCCACCATCACCGTCATGGCAGCTTCGGGCAGGTGCAGGTCCAAATCCCGCAGCACCAGGTCAGTTCCGTAGGAAAAGCTGAGTTTGTTTACCTTGATCATCTTGCACCTGTGGACTACTTTTCTGCGGAGCGCGGTTTCTGTCAATCCCCCGCTTCGGATTCCAAGATTTTGCTTGGCGAAATAGCATAGTAAGTTACTATATATTACACAATGACTGTCAAGGATGTTTAAAATGGCTGTTTCAACCAAGACCGAATACGCTTTACGAGCCCTGCTGGAGCTGACCGGAGACGGCGGCGGGTCACTCTCCGCCCAAACGATCTGCGCGCGGCAGAATCTGCCCAAGAAGTATGTGGAGCATCTCTTGGGAGCCATGAAAAACGCCGGCATCATCGAAAGCAGCCAGGGTTCCAAGGGCGGTTACACCCTGTCCCGCCCCTCACACAAGATCACCCTCTACGATGTGATGCGCGCCGTGGACGACTCGAACCACGAGATGGAATGCGGCAAAAGCGGCCCTTATTGCCGGGGGGAATCCTGCCGCCTGGGCGGTCTGTTCGACGAGATCGCCACCCGCCAGCGCAGGCTGCTGAACAGCTACACCCTGGCCGAAATCGGCAAAATCTATCATGGAGCAACATAAATGAAATCTGGCAACATTTACATGGACAACTGCATTACAACGCCCCCCGCGCCGGAGGTTTTGAAGGAGATGAAGACCTATTTCGAGGACAGATTCTGGTTTCCAGCTTCCTTCATCAGCACGGGCGAAAGCACCGCCGAGGCGGTCGCTTCCTTCAAAAAGACGGTGGCGGATTCCCTCAACGCCTCCCCGGACGAACTGCACTTCACCTCCGGAGGCACCCTCGCCAACAATATCTCCATCAAGGGCGTCACCCTGTCCCGCGCGGTGCGGGGACGCCACGTGATCTGTTCCGTGGTGGATTACCCCGACCTGCTCACCAACGCCGCCTTTCTGGAAAAGATCGGTTTTGAGGTCAGCTACCTTGAACCGGATGCCCAGGGCCGGGTCAGTCCACAACAGCTCAAGGACGCCATCCGGGATGATACCGTGCTCTTCATGACCACCATCGTGAACCATGTGGTGGGCACCATCCAGCCCATGCGGGAATACCGTGACATCCTGCGCGCCGCCGGTCACAAAATACATTTCCATGCCGACGCCTGCCAGGCCTATGGCAAGCTGCCCCTCGATGTGAAGGAACTGGATGTGGACACCCTCAGCGTCTCCGCCCACAAAATCCACGGCCCCCAGGGCGTCGGAGCCCTCTATCTGAAGCGCGGCACCAAGCTGGAGCAGGTCATCCACGGCGTGAAGCGCATCGACGGCCTGCAGCCGGGAGGCATCGGGATCGCCCTGATGGCGGGCTTCGCCAAAGCGGTGGAGCTTACTTTTGCCGATCTGGAGGGCGGGATCAGGCACTTGCGCGGGCTTTCGGACTACCTGCTGGAGCAGTTGGAAGCCAGGATTCCCGAGATCGAACTCAATGGCCCCCGCGGGGAAGGGCGCGCCTGCCACAACATCAACGTCTCCATCGCCTACATCGAAGGCGAGGCCGTCACCATGATGCTGGATTTGAACGGCATCACCGTCGCCACCGGTTCCGCCTGCGCTTCGCAAGGCCTCAAACCGAGCTACGTGCTGCTGGCTATGGGCAAAAACCACGTGCAATCCCATGGCTCCATAAAGTTTACCCTTTCCCGCTACAACACTAGGGAAGAGGTGGACTTCGTGGTTGAAAAACTCGCGGGGATCACTGCCGAACTCCGCTCCCGCAGTCCGCTCTACAAGTCAACCCATCCCGAGGAGAGATAAATGCAATATTCACAAAAAGTGCTCGACCACTTCATGCGCCCCCACAACGTCGGGCAGATGGAAAACCCTGACGCAGTGGCCACTGAAGGCTCGCCCTCCTGCGGCGACCAGGTGACCATCTATCTCAAGATCAACCCCGATACCCTCGTCATTGAGGATGTCAGCTTCCTTTCCTACGGCTGCGCCTCAAACATCGCCACCGCCTCGATCATCACCGACCTCATCAAGGGCAAGACCCTGGAGGAGGCGAAAAAGGTCACCTGGCGGGATGCAATGGAAGCCCTGGACGGCCTGCCTCCGGTCAAAGTCCACTGCTCCGTGCTGGCGGCGGACACCGTGCAGACCGCCATCTCCAACTATGAGATCGCCCACGGCCTCAAGGAAGTGCCGGATTTCGGCAAGGAAACCATCATTGAAGAGCTTAAAAAGATCATTTATCCCCAGGTGGGAGAGGACATCGTCTCCCTCAAGATGGTCAAATATGTGGGCTTCGACGATGGCAATGTGCTGATCGACATGAACATGATGAGCTTCGACCAGTGGCGCGAAAACGTGGCGCAGGAGATTCGCGAGCATCTGGAGAAGTATCCCGCCGTCAAGGACATCCAGATCAACTTTCCCTGATTGCAAATCCCCCGGGAGGAAGCAGGACAGCGGAAAAGCAGACTTTTTCCTTGACATAAACGGGAAAAGTTTCAACCTTGCCGTAACTGCTTCAAGGAGTTTACCATGAAAAAGATAATTGCCACGGCAATGCTGCTGCTTTTGGTAGCGGCGGCGCTTTTCGCTGGAGCAAAGGAAGAGGCCATCCAAAGCCTCGACAACGCCAAAATCATGCTGGGCAGGGACGACTTTGCCGGAGCCCAGAACGAGATCGATTATGCCCAGACCAAGATCGCCGAAATCCTGGCTGAACAGCTGCTGCCCTTCATCCCGGAAGCACCTGACGGATTCAGGCTGGAAGAAAAGGACGCCAAGGCTCTTGGAGCGGCGGGCGCGATCCTGGGCAGCGCCAACTCCATCATGGCCACCGCCAAATACAGCAGGGGCGACGCCGAGCTTAACCTCACCATCTCCAGCGGCGGCGTGCTGGGACAGGCTGGCGGCCTCTTGGGCGGCATTGCCTCCATGTTTGGCGGCCTGTCCGTGGGCAGCGGCGCTAAAACCATCCGCATCAAAGGCTACACCGGCACCCAGGAGTTTGACCGGGATGAAGAATCCGGCACCCTCTCCATCCAGGTGGGAGAGAAGATTTCCGTGATCGTGGAAGCCCACGGCATCGACAACGCCGACATCATGACGGCCATCGCCGAAGCGGTTGATCTGGCGCGCCTGGAAAGCTCTTTCTAAACCGGGCTTTCTTTCCTTGTTCCCGGGGGCGCGCTGCCTTCGCCCCCTTTTGCATCCTGTAGATTTCCTGGGGTTTACCTGGGGTCATCCTTAACTTCGCAACCACATACCTAAGGATGATACCCCCAAATCCAGTAGCAGCAAAGGAGAGCGGTATCCAGACAGGACTTCGTGGTGTCGTGATGTCGTGGTGGGGTGGTGAAAAAGAAATAGAACGCGGATGAC
>DFUX01000090.1 GCA_002379855.1 Cloacimonetes bacterium UBA4175
AAGGATATTGCGGAATGTATCGGTTTAATTATGCGGTTATCAAGGAAATGATGCCGGTTGTTTTTTTTGACTGGGTGTTTGATTGGGGCTTTAAAAGACTGGATCCCGGGTAAGCCACCCCAGAGGGGCCCCGGCTTCCCGGGATGACACAGAATGTAGTCTGGGGGTGGTTTGTTTCGGGGTCTGGTGGTTGCTTCCAAAAGACTGGATCCCGGGTCAAGCAAGCTTGCCCGGGATGACATGGTTATATGGCTTGGGGGTGCTTGTTACTCTCATCCATTTCACCATTCCACTCTTCCATTGCCCTGGCGAGAGAATGACCAATTCCGGAGGGCTTAATTTGACTTGGTGAAAGAAAGAGAATTGGTGTAATTAAATATAACTATGGCATAAAAATTGCTCGTATTACCAATACTATTAAGCAAAGGGAGATCGCTATGAAAAACAGAGGATTTATCCTGCTGCTGAGCTTGCTGGCAGTATTGTTTGTTAGGCTGGAAGCCTCTAATGGGCTGCGCCTTAAAATCTTCAGAGAATTATCTATCATTGAGCCCTTTAACTTGAGTTCCGATACTTACACATATCACTATGCTCCTGATAGCTTTGCCGTAGTGGATAGCGTGGTACTTAGTACAAATACTTTTTGGGGCGGTCCGTATTTAACCACTTACACCTGCCAAACAACGGTTACTTATCCCGCGCCGGGCCATTGCCGCTATGATTACATCTTCTATCGTCCCAATGGCACTCAGTCACACAGCGAGGGCTACGAGACTGACGTTTGGGGCAGAAAAGTCTATGAATACAAAGGTGGGAACGATATCACCCGCTACTATCCCGATGGACCTGGCTGGAGAGCAGACAGCCTGGAATACAGATGGCAAATTGGCACAAATGTCTCCTACACCAAGCTCATATATGAATATGATAGCCAAGGCAGACGCTTCAGGGGATATAAATATTCCCGCTCAGGCAGCAATCCCTGGGAATATGTGGGTTACTACCAAAACAGCTTTGACGGCTCCCTGCCCTTTCCAATCGATACTGAACAAGTGGGACCAGAACATGGATGTATGCGTCGCCTGGCTTTGATGCTGGACAAGCAGGAGCGGGTGAGCCTGCTTGAGTTTTACCGCGCATCCGGAGTTCCCTCTTCCTGGGCGATCGGCTATAGCGACAGCGAAGGAAACTTCAGTTATGACTGGACATATCAAGATGAATCTGACTCCAACCTCGAGAATCTGGTCTTCTATCCCAATGGGAAGATACGTCGCCATTACAAAAGCTATTCAAACGAATGGCACGGGTCTTCAAGTAGCACCTCGTACCAGTGGGAGTGGTACCCCCTGCCAAACTCAGACGAGCTGTCCATACCTGTGGCAGTCACGCTCTATCCCAACTATCCCAATCCCTTCAACCCCTCCACCACCATAGCGTTCCATCTGGCACAAGCTTCTTCAGCCAGCCTGACGATCTACAATGCCAAAGGCCAGCTCGTTAAGACGCTGCTGTCAGACACATTTCTGAGCGCGGGAAAGCACAGCTACTCCTGGGATGGCAAAGACAAGGCCGGACGCGAGGTGGCAACGGGCATGTATCTCACCTGCCTCCGGGCTGGAGGAAAGAGCCTGAGCCGTAAGATGATGCTGATTAAGTGAGAGTGGCTCATAACAGCTAAAAGACTGGATCACGGCTCAAACCACCCCACCGGATCGTTACCGATCCGGCGAGGACCCCGGTAGGCCGTGATGACACATTTTTCAGTCTGGTGTGCTTTGTTTCGGGCTTGGGCGGTCGAACATCCTATACAATTCTGCCCCCCATACCTCGATGTCCCACTGATGCCTCGCTGACCTCTGGGCGATTCATCCGGCGGCGATCAGTCAGCGAACAGTCAGCGATCAATGGGCGATGAGCAAAGGAGGGCAAAGTGGCGAACCAGACCGGGAGCTGGCTGGTTTAGCGCAAAAAAAAGCGCGGAAGCTGAGTTCCGCGCAAGTTTGATTGGTCTTCTGAGACTTAGAATCTGCCGGTTCTGCCGGAGGCGCCGATTTTCTTGACCACTTTGGAGAGTCTGAGGTTGAGTTGGGCCATGCGAGAAAGCTGTGACGGAGTGGCTTTCTTGGAGAAATCTCCGCTTTGGGCGTTCTTGCTCATGTCCGAATACTTTTTGCCAATCTCGACGATCTCTTCGGGTGTGAGCGGGCCGGCGGCCTTTTTCTCCCACATCACGACGGTGGCTTCGTAGTCATCCAGGAACTTGTCGAGAGAGTTCTCGGCAGGTTGGGTGGGTTTCACAGGGGGCTTGGTGGTGGTGGGTTTCACGGCCTCGGTCGGGGCAGTAGTCTCCACTTCAATTGAGTCAACCGCGAGGGTGTCAACGGCAAGGCTGTCTTCCACAGCGGCTTCTTCTTTTTTGCATTGGCAGCCAATGATGGCCAAAGCGGCAATCAGCAGGGCTATAAATAATACTTTTTTCATGTTTGCTCCTTAAAAGTTACGCAAAATATGGTGCCTTTATACTTAGGTCAATAATTATGTCAAGACATTTCATTTTCGCGGCGGTTCCGTGACAGGTGGCTGCCATTCGCTCAATGCGCCTCAAACCAGCTATTGCCATGCGCGATATCCACCTTGAGGGGCACCACTTCGGCGTAGTGGCGGGGCAGGGCCTGCTCCATCGCGGAGCGGATCAGTTGCTCCGCCTCGGGCAGGAATTCCCGGCGCACCTCAAAGACCAGTTCGTCGTGCACCTGCAGGATCATGCTGATGCGGGGGTCGTCCTTGATGCGCCCGTGGATGGCGATCATGGCGATCTTGATGAGATCGGCGGCGCTGCCCTGGATGGGCATGTTGACCGCCACGCGTTCCGCTTCGCTGCGCAAGCCATTGTGGGAACTGCCGATGTTTTTGAGGAACAACTTACGTCCAAAGATGGTCTGGCAAAAGCGTTCGCGGTGTGCGTCCTGTTTGCGGGAGGCGATGTAGTCCCGGATGGAGGGGAAACGCTCGAAATAGCGCTCGATCATATCTTTGGCTTCGGACGTGGAGATACCCAGCTCGCGGGAGAGCTTCTTCTGTCCCATGCCATAGAGCAGGCCGAAGTTGATCACCTTGGCCTGGCGCCGTTCCTCGCCGCTGACCTCGTCCAGGGCCTTACCGGTGATCATGGCAGCGGTCTGGCGGTGGATATCCAGATCGCGGGCAAAAGCTTCCACCAGCACGGGATCGCGGGACATGATGGCCAGCAGGCGCAACTCGATCTGGGAGTAATCCGCCGCCAAAATCGCCCACTCGGGACCGGAAGCCACAAAGGCCTTGCGGATGGATCTGCCCAGAGGGGTGCGGATGGGGATGTTTTGCAGGTTGGGATTGGAAGAGGAAAGGCGTCCGGTGGAGGCGACGGTCTGGTTGAAGGAGGAGTGGACGCGTCCCGTTTCAGGATTGACCAGCCTGGGCAATGCTCCCACGTAGGTGGATTCCAGCTTGGTGAGGGTGCGGTATTGGATCAGTTTGTCGGCAATCTCGTAATCCGCCGCCAGGTCTTCCAACACGCTATTGTCCGTGGAAAATCCGCTCTTGGTCTTTTTGCGGGCAGGCAGCTTCTTCTCTTCAAAGAGCAGCTTTGCCAGTTGTTGGGTGGAATTGATGTTGACCTGATATCCGGCGTAGGCGTGGATTTCTTCGGTGAGGGCTTTCAGTTCCAGGTTGATGGAGCGGGAGATTTCCCGCAGTATGGGGATGTCCAGCCTGACGCCGTTTTCCTCCATCCTTTGCAGCACCGGCAGCAGGGGCAGCTCGATATCCTCGTAGAGGCGATCCAGCCCGAGGGCTGCCAGCCTCTTTTTATAGATGGGGTCGAGCTTGAATACCGCCCAGGCGTCTTCAGCGGAGTAGGCGCAGGCGGACTCCACATCCACGAGGTCGAAGCTGGTCTTGCTCTTTTTGTCGAGCAGGCTGGAGATGGGGATCATCTGGTGCCGCAGTTCGGCCAGAGCGCAGTTGTCCAGCGAATACATATTGGTGCCGGGATCGAGCAGATAGGCTGCCAGCATGGTGTCCCGGATGGGGTTGGCGACTGCCCAGCCGTGGCGGTTGAGTACGATGAGGTCATATTTGAGGTTGTGCCCCAGGATCAGCTTGCCGTCCAGAGCCTGTTTCAGCCTGGACAGGGTGTCTGACAGGGGCAGGTTGCCATACATCTGGTGTCCCAGGGGCAGATACCAGGCCTCGCTGTCACGCACGCAGAGGGAGATGCCCACGAGGTTGGCGCGGATGGGGTCGAGGGAGTCGGTTTCGGTGTCCAGGCTCACGGTTTCCGCTTGGGAAAGCTGCTCCAGCAGGCTGGAAAGGTTGCCCGCGTCCGCCAGGATGGGCTTGAAAGCCTGGGCTGCAGGCTGCGGGGTTTCCGGCTCTGCCTGCGGCTCCCCGGCAAAGATGTCGCCCTGCACCATGTTCTCCTCGGCAGCGGGGAACTGGTCTTTGAAGCGGTTTTCGATGCGGCGTTTGAGGTGGTGGATGTCGTAACTGGCCAGAAAATCCAGCGCCCCTGACAGATTGGCGGGGGAAAAGCTGAGTTCCTGGGGTGAGGGGAACTGGAGGGGCACATCGCGCACGATTTGCGCCAACTGGCGTGAAAGCAGAGCGCTCTCCCTGCCTTCAGCCAGTTTCTTGCGCAGCTTTTCCGGGGCTTCGTCCAGCCTGGCATAGATGTCGTCCAGGCTGTCAAACTGCCGGAACAGGATTTCCGCGCTCTTGGGGCCGATGCCCCTCACGCCGGGGATGTTGTCGGAAGAATCTCCCACCAGCGCCAGATAGTCCACAAACTGCTCTGGATAAACGCCAAATCTGGCGTGGACGGCGTCCCTGTCCAAGACCAGGTTTTTGCCCGGATCCAGGATGCTGACCCGGTCTTCCACCAACTGGGAATAGTCCTTGTCGCTGGTCACGAACACAATGTCGTAATCTGATTTATAACGTTCCGCCAGGGTGGCCAGGATGTCGTCCGCTTCGTAGCCATCCAGGGAGATTTCCGGCAGTTCGATCAGGCGGAAAAACTCCTGCACAGGCTCGATCTGAGCCACCAGATCATCCGGCATGGGGGGTCGGTTGGCTTTGTAGGTTTCGCTGATCTCGTGGCGGAAAGTGGGGGCTTTGCGGTCGAAACTTATCAACACGTTGCGCACCTGCCTGGTCTCCAGCAGATGGACAAAGGAATTCACGACGCCGAAGATGGCGCTGGTCACCCGTCCCTGGGTGTCCCGCATGGGGTTGTTGATCATGGCATAATGCGAGCGGTAAAGCAATGCCGTGCCATCTATCAGGTAAAGAATCTCGCGCATATACACACTCCCTGCCGCGCAGGCTTCTATCACTTTTTGGCAGTATAATCCGGGCGCGGAATATGTCAATCGATTTCCCCGTCCACGCGGTCTGGAAGCGGTTTCGCCTTTTTTTATTGACAATTAGGGCTGATGGCTATTTGTTGATGTAACGAGTGAGAAAATGGCAGAAATCATAGCTACTAAAAATCTGATTAAGGATTATAACTTGGGAAAGGTGAAGGTGCGAGCCCTCAACGGGGTGGACCTCACCATTGAAGCAGGTGAGTTTGTGGCGATCATGGGACCCTCCGGATCGGGCAAAAGCACCCTGATGCACATCATTGGATGCCTGGACAGCCCTACAAGCGGCGAATACCACCTGGACGGCGTATTGGTGAGCCAGATGGCCAAGGACGACCTCGCATCGATCCGCAACAGCAAGATCGGTTTTGTGTTTCAATCTTTCAACCTGTTGCCGCATCTGAACATCCTCAAGAATGTGGAGCTGCCTCTGATGTACGCGGGTGAAAGCCTCAGGGAGCGTTCCCGCAAGGCCAGGGAAATCCTGGCAAGCGTTGGTCTGAGCGACAGGCTCAGGCACAAGCCTTCGGAGCTTTCAGGAGGCCAGCGCCAAAGAGTGGCAATCGCCCGGGCCATCGTCAACAATCCCGCCATCCTGCTGGCGGATGAACCCACCGGCAACCTGGATTCCCAGGCGGGAGGGGACATTCTGGAGATTTTCACCCGGCTCCACTCCCAGGGCAACACCGTAATCATCGTCACCCACGACAAGGCTGTGGCACAGCGCGCGGGACGCATCATCCGCATTATGGATGGAAGGATTGAGGATGGCCATCTCACTGGCTGAATCTCTGCATCTGGGCATTTTGGACATTCTCACCCGCAAGGTGCGCAGCGCGGTAACCGTCATCGGCATTGTGCTGGGGGTGATGTGTATCATGGTGGTGCTGGCCATAGTCAACGGCATGAACAAGACCACCATGGAGTGGATGAGCCAGCGGGGAGGTCTGAGTAAGGTGGAGGTGAGGCCAAACTGGGGCTACGATTTCAGCAAGGGCGGCGATCCCAGCCTGTCTTTGCGGGAGATACGGCTCATCAGGGAACTGGTTCCCCAAGCCACCGCTTTCAACCCCCAGGTATCTTTGCCGGAAGCAGAGATGCAAGTGGGCGATTCAGGCTACGTATGCCCTGTTTTTGGTGTGTATCCGGATATGCTGAAGGTTGAGGAGTGGAAGATTGCCAAGGGGCGTTTTATCAACGAGTTCGACATAAGCAACCACAACAATGTGGTGGTGCTCGGTTCCACGGTGGCAAAGGAGCTGTTCAGTTCGCGTGATCCCCTGGGCAGATACGTTTCCTGGGGCGGGCACAGGTTTATGGTGATCGGAGTTTTGGGCGAGCGCTACATGAAAAACCAGGGAGGCGGCGAGACCTTTGGCGAAAATGGCCTGGAATATCTGAACCGGCGCGCCTTTCTGCCACTCTCCACGGTGATCAGCAAGATCAATCCCAAACTGCGGATCAGCTCTCTGGAACTGCAGGCAGCCAGCCCTGAAAAGGCAAAGGAGATGCGCAAACAGGTGGAGGAGATTATCCTCAACCTCAAGCAGGGCAAAGCGCTCTTCCGGGTGGATTCCGCCCAGGAACAGATGGATATGATGCGCAAGAACAGCATGATCTTCACCTCGATCTTCATCCTGATCGCGGTGATTTCCCTGCTGGTGGGAGGCATTGTGATCATGAACATCATGCTGGCCTCGGTCAAGGAGCGCACCCGGGAGATCGGAGTGCGCATCGCCGTGGGAGCACGCAGGAGGGATATTGTGATCCAGTTTTTGGTGCAGACCGTGTTGATCACCGCCCTGGGAGGGGTGGTCGGCATCCTGCTTGGCTATGCGATCCTGGACTTGGTGGGTGGCTATCTCAAGCTGGAGGTCGTGGCCTCGGTGCGGATGATTTGGACCGCCCTGCTGGTCTCCATCGGTGTTGGTTTACTGTTTGGGATCATGCCCGCGGTAAGGGCGGGAAGACTTGATCCGATCGAAGCATTAAGGGAGGAATAATGACCAAAAAGAAGGCTCAAGGCGGCTTGTGGAGTTCTCTGGGTCTCGCGTTTGGCAACTATTTCCGGACCCTGGTCTCGGAATTGAAGGAGCTTTGGCTGCATCTGAAAGACCCTGCCAAACGCAAGGATGGCTGGAAAAAAGTGAGCGGCTTTATACTTACTTTCTACCGCCGTTTCAGCAGCGAAAGCATCCTCAAGGAATCGGCGTCCCTCACCTATATCACCATCCTGGGTTTCATCCCCTTTCTGATGTTCATTCTCATCATCGCTCCGGAACTGCCCTTTCTCAACCTGAAAGATAAGTTTTACAACCTGGTGATGAACAACTTCATTCCCAGTTCGGCGAAGGCTGTCAACACCGTGTTTGAAGATCTGCTCGACCGCCCCGCGGGCTTCAATATCTTCACTTTTGTGACCATGGTGATCACTTCCTACTCGCTGTTCCGTGTGATCCGCGACACATTCGACCGCATCCTGAACACGGGGTTCCGCTATTCCCAGGATATCCTGAGCCAGTTGATCAAGTTTCTGGGTACCATCATCCTGGGCTTGTTCATCATGATTCTGCTCTTTTCCAGCTCTTCACTGCCTTTGATCTCCAAACTGCTCAAGCTGGAAATGCTGCAGTGGCTCACCTATGTGATCCCCTTCCTGCTGCAGTTTGCCGGCATCGTCTTTCTTTACGCCCTGATGCCCTCCGGCCGGGTCAAGCGCCATGCCCTCTTCCGGGGCGCGTTTTGGACCACGGTGATCTGGGTGCTGGCCAAGAGTCTCTTCGATTTCTACATCTACCGGCTCACGAACTTCCAGGCTGTCTATGGCGTCCTGGCGACTCTGCCTATCTTTCTGATGTGGATCTATGTGAACTGGGTGATCATCCTGGGAGGCATAGTGCTGGTTTCTGTGATTAACCACAGCGACCAGGAAGAAGCTCACGAGCGGCAACCCAAGCATTTGGTGAAGGTGACCCTGGAAATGTATAGCGATACCAAGCAAAACAACCGCTTGGAAAAGTTTTTGGGCAAGGAAGTCCTGATGGAGCTGGCCGATGTGCTGGATGAGGAGATGAAATGATACGCCACGCGCTGATTTCATTGAGCGACAAAAGCCGAAGCGAAGACCTCGCCAAAGAATTGGCAGAGCTTGGCTATCAGATACTCTCCACCTCCAGCACGGCGCGCCATCTGCGGGAGCAGGGGGTTGAAGTGCGTGAGGTTTCCGACCTCACCGGTTTTCCCGAAATTCTTAGTGGCCGGGTGAAGACCCTGCATCCGCGGATACATGCCGGAATCCTGGCAGACCGCTCCCGGAAGGAACACCTGCAAGCCCTGCGGAAACTTGGTATAGAACAAATTGACGTGGTGGCGGTGAATCTCTATCCTTTCCGGCAAACTCTGGAGAGGGGGAACGCAACGCCCCAAGAGATCATCGAAAACATCGACATTGGCGGCCCGGCCTTGATCAGGGCGGCTGCCAAAAACCACAGGGGCGTGCTGGTGCTTTCCGACCCGGAGGATTACCAGCCTACCCTCGAGCAACTGCGAGCCGGCGAAGTCAGCCAGGAATGGAGGACCCATCTGGCCCGCAAAGCTTTCCGCCTGGTGAGCGCTTACGACGCGCTGATCGCCTCCTATTTCGCAGGGTTGGCGGCAGAAACACAGAGCCTGCCCGGGAATTTCTCGCTCAACTGCAGGCTGGGTGCGCGGCTCCGCTATGGCGAAAACCCCCATCAACAGGGAGGGTTCTACCTGTCCGCGGCTTGCCCCTGGCAAGCGCTGCACGGCAAGGAACTTTCCTACAACAATCATCTGGACATCGATTCCACCCTCCGCGGCCTGCGCCTGTTCCAAGCGCCCACGGTGGTCATCACCAAGCACTGCAACCCCTGCGGCATCGGCAGCGGCGAAACGCTGGCAGATGCCTGGGACAAAGCTTTCGCGGCTGATACGCAGTCACCCTATGGCGGGATAGTCGGAGTGAACCAGCCGTTGGACTTGGAAACCGCCCGCAGGATCAACTCGATCTTCACCGAGATCATCCTGGCGCCGGAATACCAGCCCGGAGTGCTGGAGCTGCTGCGCAAAAAGAAGAACCGCCGGCTGATCCGCTTTTCGCCGGGAATTCTGTCCCGACCCCAATCCCCCTGGGAACTCAAGAACCTTTCGCATGGCTGGCTGCTGCAGGAGTGGGATCCACTGGCAGACGATCCCCAAAGTTGGACTGTGGTCACTTCCAGACAGCCCTCAGAACAAGAACTTAAAGCGCTCGGCTTTGCCTGGAAAGTGGTTTCACTGCTGCGCTCGAACGCGATCGCCATCACCGGGGCAGACCGGGTCTATGGCCTGGGTGGGGGCCAGACCAGCCGCATCGATTCCACCTGGCTGGCGCTCCACAAAGCGGCAAAGTTTGGCCACGATCTCAGCGGGGCGGTATGCGCTTCGGACGGTTTCTTTCCCTTTAGGGATTCAGTGGACGAGCTGCGGCGCCACAATATTATGGCTGTGATCCAACCGGGCGGCTCCAAGGCCGATCCCGAAGTGATCCAGGCTTGCAACGAACTGGGAATGGCGATGGTCTTTACAGGCGTTCGCCACTTCCGGCATTGATTTTATTTGACAGAATATGAGCTTTGAAAAACGTAGTTTAATCCATGGCGCGGAGATGTGTCCGAGTTGGCTGAAGGAGCACGATTGGAAATCGTGTATACGTGCAAAACGCGTATCCTGGGTTCGAATCCCAGCGTCTCCGCCATCAATTTTTGCAATCACTCAAACAATTTTCCACCAATTTTATGCAAGGAGTTTTTAATATGAAAACCAGATCTGTCGTTTTGATCGGATGCGGGGCTGTATTGCTCATCTTTGTGCTGACTTTCCTCATTGGCTTCATGATCGGGCTGCGTCCGCAAACAAACAAGATCAGCCAAAACAGTTGGCTGGTATTGAACCCCAGTGGCAACGTGGCAGATTACAACGAGCTGCGCGACCAGGGTCCCTTCTCTTTTGTGGGGCCCAGCGTGGACGATATCTGCGGCAGAATCCGCCATGCCTCCACCGATGGCAAGATCAAGGGCATCATCATCCGCCCCGGTTTTGCCAAAATCAACTTTGCCAACCTCAATGAGATCAACGCCGCGCTTGACGACTTCAAAAAGAGCGGGAAACCCGTTTACGCCCATGGTGAGATGCTGGACCAAAAAGACTATCTGCTGTGCGCCATGGCGGACACCGTCTATATGGATCCCTCCGCTTCAGGCGGGCTGATTCTGGAGGGGATTACAGCCAGTGTGATGTTCTACAAGGAAGCCCTGCAAAAGATCGGGGTCAAAATGCACGTGATGCAATCCGGAGAATTCAAAGGCGCAGGCGAACTCTACAACCGCACCTCGCTCAGCCCGGGCACGGAAGCCAATATGCGCCGCGTGTTCAAAAACCGTTACGACCTGCTGAAAAACCATATCGCCAAGTTGCGCGGATTGGATTCGCTGCGGGTGACGGAAATCTTTGAGCAGCGTCCCGACATGATCATCAACGCTGCTTCCGCTCAGCAATACGGATTGATCGACGGCGTTACCAGTTGGGATCAGCTCAAGAAAAAACTTGGCATCGAGGATGATGATAAGCTGGTCTCCGTGGAAGACTACAATGATCCCAAGGTATCAACTGGCGGCCAGATAGCGTTGATCAACCTGAGCGGCAACATCACCGCAGGCAGCGAACGTAGCCATGGCTTTGAACAAACGATCAGTGCCGCCAAGGTCGAAAAGATTCTCCAGCAGGTCAAGCGTGACGGCGCCAAGGCGGTTGTCCTGCGCATCAACAGCCCCGGCGGTTCCGCGCTGGAATCTGAGCTTATTTATCAGAAGCTCCAGCGGCTGGACATCCCCGTGGTGGTCTCCATGGGCGTCATGGCGGCTTCAGGAGGATATTACATCAGTTGCGGGGGCGACTACATCTTTGCCGATCCCTACACCATCACAGGTTCCATCGGGGTGATCATGGCGATACCGGAAGCGGTTGAGCTGGGCAACAAACTGGGCATCGACAGCCAGACAATCAACTATGGCAAGTATTCCGGCGGCGTCAGCATTTTCGAGAAATACGACCCCGAAATGCTCGCCTCGCTGGAGCGCAACTCACAGAAGGTTTACACCGAATTCAAACAGCGGGTGATGACTGCCCGCAAGATCAGTTCCGAACAGATCGACGCCGTGGCGGAAGGCCGGGTCTTCAGCGCGCAGGATGCCAAAGACATCCACCTGATCGATGAAGTGGGCGGAATCCAGGCAGCCATCGACAAGGCCGCCAAAATGGCCAAGCTCACCAAATACGGCGTGAAAAAGTATCCTGCCAAGATCGGCTTTTTCGATCTGCTGAGACAGGGCAACCTCTTCAAGATGGCGGCCTCTGTGGTCCGCTCCGGCGACCTCAGCCTCCAGGAGAGGCTGCAGCAATATCTGCGTCAGACCATAGACACCAACCAATGGCTCTATTTCTGCCCCTACAAATTGGATTGAGGGGTAAACCAGATATGCAAAAATCCCCTGCAAATAGCAAAAAAAACAGGTTTCACACCGAGATAATCGTCAACGTCCATCCTCTGGAAAAGCGCGTCGCTGTGCTGGAGGACAACCGTTTGGTGGAACTCTTTGTGGAACGCAAGGATAAACAGAACATAGTGGGGAACATCTACAAAGGCCATGTGAAAGACGTCCTGCCCGGAATGGGCGCGGCTTTCATCGAGATCGGCCTGGAGCGCACGGCCTTCCTCCACTATTCGGATATTGTAACCGATTTTCTGGACATCTTCGAAAACGACAGGCAACGCGTCCGCCTCAACCCCAAGGATTCATCGCAGATCGGCAATCTGCTCAAAGCCGGACAGGAGATCGTGGTGCAGGTTCATAAAGGACCGATCGGCTCAAAAGGAGCCCGCCTCACAGGCCAGATTTCCATCCCCGGCAAATACCTGGTGCTCTTTCCAAACAAGAGCAAGATCGCTATCTCCCGCAAGATCTACAACCAACACGAACGCTCCCGCATCCGCAACATCCTCAACAGCTTTAAAGACCCCAACATTGGCCTCATCGTTCGCACCGAAGCAGAAGGTTGCGACGAGGACGACCTGCGCACCGAATACAACGCCCTCGCCAAGACCTGGAAGCTCACCGAAAAGCAGATCAAATATGCCAAAGAGCCTATCTGTGTGTTTGAAGAGAACGCCCTGGAAAACTACCTCATCCGCGATCTCTTCGGCGAGCATGTTGACCGCCTGGTGATCGACGACAAAGCCTTCGCGCGCAGCATTATCCGCCATCTGGAAGACTTTTCCCCCGAGCTGATCAACAATGTTGAGATCTACAAAGAAGATTCGCCCATCTTTGACGCCTGGAGCATCGAGAAAAAGATCGAGACCATCTTCCACTCCCGCATCTACCTGCCAAGCGGCGGCAACATCAAGATCGAACAGACCGAAGCCCTGGTCGCCATCGACATCAACACCGGCAGCTTCACCGGCAAAACCCACTATGAGGAAACCATCAAGCGCACCAATATGGAGGCCGCCGCTGAGGCCGCCCGGCAAATCCGGCTGCGCGACCTGAGCGGGGTGATCATCATCGACTTTATCGACATGGTGAGCGAACAAAACAAGCAGGAAGTGCTGGATACCCTGAAGGCAGGATTGCGGCGTGACCGCGCCAAAAACAAGGTGTATAACTTTACCGAGCTGGGACTGGTGGAGATCACCCGCAAGAGGATGCGCTCCACCCTCATCGCAAATTATTCCAACACCTGCCCCACCTGCAATGGCAGCGGCCGCGTGATCTCTCACGATACCATGCTGATGCGTATCCATCGCTGGCTCAACCGCGCGGAGTATTTTGTGAAAAACTCCCGCCTGCGCATAGTGGTCCATCCTGATTTGGAGGATCATATCAGATTCAACAAGGAATATTTTATGGCCTATCGCGATCAGATCGACATCGAAAGCGATCCTGAGATGCGTACCGACCAATTCAAAGTGTTCAAACTGCCTTCCCAGGAGGATATCACCAGCAAATTCAGTTGATGCCGATTCGCTGTCCCTAAATCTGGATTGTTTGGAGTCCAAACCGGCTTCAGGACTGGCATAAGCATGAAACCCATATTGCCGGTTTGAACTCCAAACGCAAGCCAGCATGGAGTTCATGAGCCTTTCCAGGCTGCAAACTGCCACCAGATGTTTAGGCTCATGGACTTCATGCGGAAAGAGGGTCAGTTGTGATAATGCAAGCGAAAGAGCATAACTCGTGTTAATTTGTGTAAGTTAAGG
>DFUX01000012.1 GCA_002379855.1 Cloacimonetes bacterium UBA4175
GTTTCCGTGATTCAGCCTCTGGCGGAGCCCATCTTGCCCGCGCTGCCCGGCAACGAGTCCCAGACAGATGCAGCCAAAAACTGGATTCCTCTGCAGAGCCTGCCTCTGGAAGTGATGTTGCCCGCGGGAGAGCAGATCGGAGCCTGCTTCAAAAACCTGGGTTTGAACGCGGAAAGCTATTCCAGCCTGGGCACCCTGTTGCCTCAAAGCGAGGCCGCGGTGGCAAGGGCGCCCCAGTGGATCAGGGTGCAGCTCCGGAACACGCTCAACCATCTCCAGCCCGAGCGGCAATTGCTGTTTGCCGAACTGCTTAACGATGCCCCCGATCCCTATGTGGACGAGATCGCTTTTTGCGTTGCCACTGCCTCGCCCGAATATCTGAACTCCAGCTTCGCCCTGCCGGAGCTGTTTCTGGAAAACGCGCAGAAGCTGTATGAGATCGATGGCGAACTGGATTATGTGGAGATTGTGGATGTCGGTTCTGCCGCCGCCGGCGGGGACTATTATTCCACCACACGCTACTGGAAGAAGGACGTGGCAGGACAGTTAGTCCAGGTGACCGTCCCGCGCGACATCTACTACTGGTATCTGGTGAATCCCAAGATCACCGACGAGATCGCGGCCTACATCGATCCCAATATCATAGAAAGCAACTCCAGCCACTCCAACAACATCGTGCCGCCTCCCGCGGGAAAGTTCTGGCGCAGCTATATCTATGACCATGAGGATGGCGACTATCCCGTCCTGCGCGACACCCTCACCCTCTGCCAAAGCGTTTACAACCGCGACGGCAGCCCCGGCGACGTGATCCGCGCCATCACCTGGTGGATAAACCAAAACATGAGCTTCACCTCCAACAACGAACGTCCCCACCAGCCCGTGCGCATCTACCAGAAACGCTTTGGACGCTGTGGGGAGTATGCCGACTTCAGCTCGGCCATCGCCCGCATCGCGCTGATCCCCTGCACCAATGTCAGCTCCATTTCCACTGACCACACCTGGAACGAGTTTTGGGAGGAGGGCTGGGTTTCCTGGGAACCGGTGAACAACTATCTGAACAATCCCCTCGTCTATGAAAACGGTTGGGGCAGGGTCTTTGGCAGCGTGTTTGAAGAGCGCTCCGATGGCCTCTTCACTCCGGTCACCGAGCGCTATTCCGAGGGTGTGGCCACCATCAACATCCAGGTGGTGGATGCCGACCTGCAACCGGTGGACGGAGCCCGGGTGCTGCTGGCAATCTTTGAAAACTCCCCCCGCTTCGACTGCGAGGCTTACACGGACAACAATGGCATGGTCAGTTTCACCGTGGGTGAAAACAGGGACTACCGCGCCCGCACGGAAGCGGCGTTCGGAATCTATCCCGCCATAGCCGGAACTTACGCGCAGCTTGTCTCTTCCTCGGTGGCGGGGGAGACCTATTCCTACCAGTTTCAGATTGCCGCACCCCTGCACCAGGCAAGCATCGAGACGCTCCCCCTGCCCGAAGACCCGGTGCAGGATTATATGTTTACGGCGAGCATGGTATCAACGGGGTATTTCATTACCGGCAAGTCATTGTGGGACGATATCGATGTGTTGGGAACCAAACCACGCCACTACAAGTATTCCTCCGAACCGGCCACGGCCAGGCTGTTGGTCACGGATGCAGATAACGCGCTCTTTCTGGCCCTGGACAACTTTTGCTCCGCCTGTGTGAATGAAGGCCCGCAACCAACGGCCAACGCGGAGTTCAACATACCTGTGGGGCAGGATTGGTATATCTTTGCCGACAACTCACACCAACACGGCAACACAGTGCTGCTCTCCGGGATGATCGAGTTTCGGGGCTGGGACACTGCAGTGGATGATCCCCAGGCTCCCGCGGCGGCATTCAAGCTTTCCTCGCCTGCGCCCAACCCCACCCGGGGTGAAACCAAGCTGTGGATCGATCTGGCCACGCCGCAAAAACTACAGGTCAGCATCCACGATATCCGCGGCCGCAGGATACGCGAACTGGACAGCCTCAAGCTTCCGGCAGGACAGAATCCCCTCGTTTGGGATGGCCTGGACAGCCAGGGCAGGCCGGCCTCTTCCGGTATCTACATTCTGAGGGTCAAAGGAGAGGAGCGGCAGGCTGCCCGCAAGATTGTGCTCATCAAATAGCCTCCGCCGCCCGTCTGGATGAGGCAGGCTGTTCCCTGTGGAGTACTCTAAACCAGAGTGGGTGAGCAGGTAAGAGCGGGTTGCGGTGTCTCGGTCGGTTTGAGCCGGAAACCGTCTGAAAATCGTTCGCGTTTTGGGCGTCAGAAGCCCCTTTCAGGCTTGGCTGGTTGGCAGGTCAGTTCAGGCTTGGACGCAGTGGCGGACAGACAAACTATTTGACAATAATGCAATCGTGGAAATGTTGTTCCTTTCTACCGTATGCCATTTCCTAATAAAGTGGCAGACAATCAGGTTTCAACTTATTTGTCAAGAGGAGTAGCAATGGAACAAGATCTCAGCAAACTGGATGCGATTTTGCCCTCCTATCAGGGCAAGCATGGCGTTTTGATCCCACTTTTGCAGCATACACAAAGCATTCTGGGATATATTTCCCGTGACGCCATGCGGTATCTGGCGGAGAAGATGGGCATTCCCGCGGCTGAGATCTTCGGCGTGGCCACTTTCTACTCGATGTTTCGCCTCCGGCCACAAGGCAAGCACATCATCCGCGTCTGCAAAGGCACGGCCTGCCATGTGTCCGATGCCGACGGCATCAAGGAAGCCCTGATCAAAAACCTGAATCTGGAGCCCGGCGAGGAAACCACCAGGGATATGCATTTCACCCTCCTGGAAGTTGCTTGCCTGGGCTGTTGTTCCCTCGCGCCCGTGATCATGATCGACGACCAAACTTTTGGCAAGCTGACGCCGGAGGCAATTCCCGCCATCCTGGATAAGTTCAGAACTGAGGAGCTTTGATGGATAAGATCAGAGTAAAAGTGGGCATGGCGAGCTGCGGTGTCGCGGCAGGGGCCAGGGACGTGTATCTCAAGCTGGAAGACCACATCCGGCAACACTCACTGCCCGTGGAGCTTAGCAAGACAGCCTGCCTTGGGATGTGTTTTATCGAGCCTCTGGTGGAACTGACCGGATCCGATCTCGGTAAAGTGACTCTGGGACAGGTTGATCAGGAAAACATCTGCGGCCTGCTGGATGAGTATCTGGCAAACAAGGTTCCTTCCTCTAACATCGTCCAGGCTGAGAAACTGGACGCTCCCTACAACGGCCTCCTGGCCAAGCAGAAACGTATCGTGCTGCAAAACTGCGGGGTGATCGACCCCCTTTCCATAGATGATTATGAGGCCCGGGGGGGATATCAAGCCCTCAAAAAAGCCCTCACCCTGCCTCCCGGGGAGATCATCGCCGAGGTAAAGGATTCCGGGCTGCGGGGTAGAGGCGGGGCGGGTTTTTCCACCGGCCTCAAATGGAGCTTCGCGGCAGCAGCCAAAAGTCCCAAGAAGTATGTGGTCTGCGACGCCGACGAGGGCGATCCGGGCGCGTTCATGGACCGAAGCGTGCTGGAAGGCGATCCGCACAAGATTTTGGAAGGAATGATCATCGGCGCCTATGCCATGGGCGCGGATGAGGGTTACATCTATTGCCGGGCTGAATATCCCCTGGCTATCGCGCATCTTACGGTGGCAATCGCGGCTGCGCAGGAGAGGCACTACCTTGGCAAGAACATCTTGGGCACGGACTTCTCATTCGACCTGGCCATCAAGGAAGGCGCCGGAGCCTTCGTTTGCGGCGAGGAAACGGCGCTGATGCAGTCCATTGAAGGGAAGCGCGGCATGCCTACCATCCGTCCCCCGTTCCCGGCTGAATCCGGCTTGTGGGGCAAACCCACCAACATCAACAACGTGGAGACCTGGGCCAATATCGCCTGGATTATCCTGAATGGCGCCAAAGCCTTCCGCCAGATGGGGACGGAGAAATCTCCCGGCACCAAGGTCTTCGCCCTGGCGGGCAAGATCGCCGGCAGCGGGCTGATCGAGGTTCCCATGGGTATCCCGCTCAGGGACATCATCTACAAAGTGGGCGGCGGCATGAAGACGGAAAAGCCTTTCAAGGCTGTCCAGATGGGAGGCCCCTCCGGAGGCTGTATCCCTGCCGAACTGCTTGATACTGTTGTGGATTACGACAGCATCAACGCCACCGGGGCGATCGTGGGTTCCGGAGGAATGGTTGTGATGGACGAAGGCACCTGCATGGTTGATGTGGCACGCTATTTCTTGAATTTCACCCAAAGCGAATCCTGCGGCAAATGCACCTTCTGCCGCATTGGCACGCTCAGGATGCTGGAGATTCTCACCCGCATCACGGAAGGAAAGGGAGAACTGGAAGACATCACCCGCCTGGAGGAACTGGCCAACAATATCATCAAAGGCAGCCTCTGCGGACTGGGGCAGACCGCGCCCAATCCGGTGCTCACCACTCTTCGCTATTTCAAGCACGAATATCTCGCCCATATAGAGGATAAACGCTGTCCGGCGGGAGTTTGCACCGCCTTGCTCCGCTATGAGATCAATCCCGCCAAATGCGTGGGCTGCACGGCCTGCGCGCGTATCTGCCCGGTGCATTGCATCTCCGGTAGCGCCAGGCAACCCCATGTGATTGACCAGAGCCGCTGCATCGAGTGCGGCGCCTGCAGCGCTGCCTGCAGGTTCGATGCCATCCGCAAGGGTTAGGAGAGAGCGATGATTGAAGTAATTTTGAACGGTAAAAAAGTCCAGTGCGAACAAGGTATCACCATCCTGGAACTGGCGCGGCGCAACGGCATCGAAATCCCCACCCTGTGTAACGATGAAGAACTCAAACCCTATGGATCCTGCTGGGTCTGTGTGGTGGAGGTCAAAGGACGCCGCGGATTCGTCATTTCCTGCGGCACGATTGTCACCCCAGGCATGGAGATCGTCACCGACAGCGATGAGATAACCGCTGCCCGCAAGATGGCGCTGGAACTGCTCATCTCCAACCACTATGCCGATTGCGAAGCCCCCTGCAAGCTCGCCTGTCCCGGCCATGTGGATGTCCAGTCCTATGTTTCTCTGATTGCCAATGGCCAGTATCACGACGCGGTCAAGGTGATCAAGGACACTCTGCCGCTGCCGCTCTCCATCGGGCGTGTCTGTCCCGCTTTCTGTGAAAAGGAATGCCGGCGCCAGATCGTGGAAGAACCGGTGGCGATACGCCAGCTGAAACGCTTCGCCGCGGATGAAGACCTGGGCGACGTCTGGAGCTATGTTCCCGAAAAAGAACCACCCACAGGTAAAAAGATCGCCATTGTGGGCGCCGGGCCTTCGGGTCTGACCTGCGGATATTATCTTTCCAATGTCGGTCACGAGGTGACCCTGTTTGAAGCCGCGCCGGCCGCGGGAGGCTGGCTGCGCTATGGCATTCCCGAATACAGGCTGCCCAAAGCCATTTTGGACAGCGAGATCGAGCTGCTTTGCTCCAACGGGATGCAGATCAAGTACAACCAGAGACTGGGCAGGGATTTCCAGCTTACAGAGCTATGCGGCGGCTATGACGCCGTCTATCTGGCCATAGGTGCCCAGAAGGCGGTGCCCATGCCCGTCAAGGGTTCCGACCTCGCGGGCTGCTATCTGGGAGTGGATTTCCTCAAAGCTCACAGTCTGGGCAACACCCCCTCACTGGGCAAAAAGGTCGCCATCGTGGGTGGGGGTAACACCGCCATCGATTGCGCCCGCACGGCCATCCGCCTTGGTTGCGAGGTGAGCGTGATCTATCGCCGCACCAAGGCTGAAATGCCAGCCGAAGCTTTTGAGATCGAGGCCGCGGAGCGTGAGGGCGTGGTGTTCCACTATCTCTGCAATCCGGTGGAATACTTTGGCGAAGGCGGCAAGCTGAAGGAAGTGAAGATCGAAAGGATGAAGCTGGGCGAGCCGGATTCCAGCGGCAGGCGCCGTCCCGAGCCCACCGGGGAATTCTTCACCGAGGCTTACGACTCCATCATCGCCGCCATTTCCCAGGTTCCCGAGGTGGATGTTTTTGCCACCGAAAGCAACTTCGTGGAGGGCAAGACGCTTCCCATCAGCCGCTGGCAGACCGCCATCGTGGATGAAAGCACCATGCACACCGGCCTGGGCAAGGTCTTTGCCGGAGGCGACTTCCGCCGCGGAGCCGCCACAGCCATCGAGGCCATAGCGGACGGGCGCGTCGCCGCCAAAGCGATTGAACGTTTTCTGAAAGGGGAAAAGCTGGCTTCGGACAGCTACCACTTCAATGCCAAAAAAGGCAATAAGCTGCAGGATATATCTCCCGAAGAGTATGCCCAATTTGAAAAAGTCGCCCGCAAAATCATGCCGGAAATCCCCCTCGAGCGGGCTCAAAATAGCTTTGACGAGGTGGAAACCGGCTTCAGCGAGGCGGATGCCCAGGCGGAAGCCGCGCGCTGCCTGGAATGTGGCTGCCTGGTGAACGAAATCTGCATGCTGCGCGAATACTGCGCCGACTACCGGGTTGATACCCTGCGCTTCCTGGGAAGTATCAACAAACACCCCATCGACTACTCCCATCCCTACATCGTGCGGGATACCAACAAATGCATCAACTGCGCGCTCTGTGTGCGCGCCTGCGCCGATGTCCAGGGCCCTGCCGTTCTGGGCTATATCTACCGCGGTTTTCCGGCGGTCGTGGCTCCGGAATTTGGAGAATCACTTACCAAGACCGGCTGCGAGAGCTGCGGCAAATGCGTGGCAGTCTGTCCGGTGGGCGCGCTGGTGGGAAGGAATATCAACTACAAGCTCAACCCGCTGCCCAAAACCCGCACCAGCCAAAACTGCGGCATCTGCGGCACCGGTTGTGAAATCATCTGCGAAACACAGTCAGCCGTGCCGGTGCGCATCACCACGGATGAAGAGAAGCCAGGCTTCAACAGCCGCAATATCTGTTTCAAGGGCAGATTCGGCTGGCAATCCCTGTTTGGCCCGAACCGCCTGCGCATTCCCCTGCTGAAAGACGGCTTCGCCTGGCGTGAGATCGGATGGAAGGACGTGCTGGATATCCTGCGTGACAAGGCCGCCGAACACCCCGCCAAGCGTTTTGAGATTTCGCCCTATATCAGCCTGGAAGAGATGATGATAGTCCGCAGGGCAGCCCTGGGTTGTCAGGCGGAGTTCTGTGCCAATCCCCGTTACCGTGTGTTCAGCAGCGAGTTTTTGCACGGCAGCCCCAACCAAAAACCTTACGCGATTCTGGATGGTTTCCAGGAATACGTGGTGATCGGCGGGATTAGCAACACCCTGCGCACCGTTCTGCGTCTCAAGCAACGGAAGGGAAAGCGTCTCGTTTCCGTGATCTGTGGAGGCAGCGTGCCTCTGCGTTTCGCGGATCGGGTCTATAACTCCCTGACGGAGCTGGAGCCCGGTAAAGGCCAACTCTTTATCTACAATCTAAACAGGATTTCGGAGCGCGACATCCAACGGCTGCTTAGTCTGGCAGCCCGGCAGGACAGCTCTTTGAAGAATGTGCTGGAAAGCTCGGACTATCCCAACTACTACGGATTGCAGGCGTTGCAACCCAGCTTTGAACAAGCTGAGGAAACCGGTCTGGCCCTGGCTTGGGGCACCAGACTGGATCCTGAACTCAGAGCCTCTTTCAGGGTGGAAATCCAGCAGTTCAAGGATGCCGCTTCCACGGCTGATTTGTTGCTTCCGGCGCCTTCCTATCTGGAGATCGATGGCCATGCCCTGGCTAACGGTTGGGGTATCACGCGCTTTTGCAATCCAGCTCAGTCTGCCATCATCAATGAACTGATGCGTTGCTTCTATCAACTGGGCTGGATTTCGCCCGCCACGGCGGATATCCCGTTCTGGAACGAAGAAGCCATCAGATTGCTGGCAAGCCTGTCCGAGCGCAAGCCCCAGAGCTATCAGGAGAACGCGGTCAAGCCGGAAGACCTGCGCGTTACTCCCCTGCCGCCGGATTCCTTGTTACAGCGTCAGATCATCAACCTCTATAACAAGAGGAAAGAAATCACCAGTTTCTGACCAAGCAGTTAAAGCATTTCATGCTGCTGGAAGCCGACAGCTTGCCACAGGACTGTGGTGTTCTGTAAGGTTTCAAACCACAATGGATTAGCTCGTTCTTTCCAACAGTGGATGATCTGCATTTTACCATCCGAAGATGATAAATTCCGCTTGCCAGAGAGGGCAAGCCCATATACTATATTGGTAGGAATTCATTTCAAATAATACTTACCCGGGAGCGAATGATGAAAGCTTATAAACTTCGAGACAATATCTGGTGGGTCGGCGCCATCGACTGGGACCTGCGCAACTTCCACGGATATCTCACCCAGAGAGGTTCCACCTACAACGCATATCTGATCATCGATGAGAAGATCACCCTGATCGACAACGTCAAATACTACCTCTATGACGAGATGATCTCCCGCATCAGCGATGTGATTGACCCCGCCAGGATCGATCTTATCGTGCAAAACCATGTGGAGATGGACCACTCCAGCGGACTGCCCCAACTAATGAAGCTGATCCCCAATGCCAAAATTTACACCAACGCCAACGGCATCAAAGGATTGAAAGCGCACTACAAACAAGACTGGAACTTTGAAGAGATCAAGAGCGGCGACAGCATCAATATCGGCAAGCGCGACCTGACCTTCCTCACCACCCCCATGGTGCATTGGCCGGACAACCAGGTGACCTATTGCCCGCAGGAGAGGATCCTCTTTTCCAACGACGCTTTCGGGCAGCATATCGCCACCAACGAGCGTCTGGTGGAAGAGTATCACCTCAGCATCGCCCTGGAGGAAGCCAAGAAGTATTACGCCAACATCGTGCTGCCCTATTCCCGCATGGTGCAGAAGGTCTTGCAAGCGGCGGCGCCGCTGGAACTGGAGATGATCGCTCCCAGCCACGGCCTCATCTGGACGGAACACATCCCCCAGATTTTGGCTGCCTATACCGATTGGGCTAACAACGTGGCCGATCCCGGAAGGGCTCTGGTGATCTGGGACACGATGTGGAATTCCACCCAAATGATGGCGCAAGCCATTGCCCAAGGCTTTGAAAACAGGGGCATCAAGGCCAGGATGCTGAACCTGCAGACCAACCACATTTCCGACATTATGACCGACGTGATGGACGCCAAATATATCTGCGTCGGCTCGCCCACCATCAACAGCTCCATTTTGCCCACCGTGGCTGCTTTCATCTACTATCTCAAGGGACTTTCGCCCAAGGAAAGGATTGGCCTTGCTTTCGGCTCCTACGGCTGGGGCGGCCAGAGCGTTCCCATCCTCCAACAGATGCTGGGGGATCCCAAGGAGTGCGGTTTCACCATGCTGGAACCAATCAAAACGCTTTATATACCGGATTCCGAAACCCTCAAGGGCATCACCGAAAACATTGAATCACAACTATTAAAACTACAGGAGAACTAAACAAATGATCAGCAAGAAACTTGAAAAAGCAACTAGTCCGATTAAAACAAACCAAAATTTACGTAGCATAAAAAATTATTTAGCTAAAGATTAAGTAAATATATTATACCAAAAACAACAGGAAAAGAAAATATTTGACATAAACACCAAGATATACCATAATTATATATTCAAGTTAAGGGGTACCTTAACAACTAAATAAAGAGGAGGTGTCCCATGAGGACCCACAAGTATCTTTTAATGGTTGTCCTGTGGATAACCATTGTCGTCTCCCTGGTGGCCCAGAATCGGTCGCCACACATTATCGGTATTAATCAACTAGCCATAACCGGATCAGACATTTATTGCTTTATCATAATTAATGAGTCAGCCTTCCTCCGAATTGGTTATCCTAATCAAATTGTCAAAATTAACCTTATCACCAAACAGACAGACTGGGCAATAAATATGAATTCAAACTTTAATTCGAATAATCAACTAGTTAAAACACTGGATAATAATATTTGTTACGCTGATGGTGGACTGATAGTAAAAATATCCACCGATGGTGATATTTTGTGGACACAAAATCTGACAGGTATCTTTTCACTGTCAGCCAAGTCACCAGACTTTCTGACTTGTTACAGCATGTCCAGCAACCTGGTATTATTGGACTATACTACTGGTCAAATTATAAACCAGTGGTCAATTACAACCGGTGGTCTCGCTAGTTGTGGTTATCATAATGTTCATGCGGCGACTGATTCGACTTTTTATCTGTTTGATGACATGCCGATGGGTATATTGTATAACACCGGAATAAAGATAACCAAAATAAAAGTCATCAATGGCATGGCTGAGATTATTTGGTTTTTGAGGGTTGATGATTTGAGTGATATCCATGGCATAGTTGATGATAATATCGTCTACGCCATAGTCAGACAGATTGACCCCTGGGTAAATAGTCTGGTCTATCAGGTTATTGACCAGGGCGATAATTATACAATAACATCAATTACTGATATAGCCGGCCCCGATAGTGTTGGCACCGTTGGTTCTGGTATAACAGTCGATAATAATCATCGTCTCATACTGCCAGTAGCCATTAGATTAGGGATTGATCCCAACGGTGAAGATGGGTATAGCGGAGCCATTATGGGCTATGAAAATGGTAATTTGGTCTGGAGCATTAATCAGACCATAATGCCATTCTGCTTAATGTTAGTAACTGCCATAAATTCTAACAAAATTTATGGCATATCAATGTGTATGACAAGCTACAGCGGAGTCAGAACTTTCTGGCTCACCGAGCTGGAGACCACTGTGGCAACTGACGACCCCACCACCCCAGCCATCGATCCCGAATTAACCTGCTACCCCAATCCCTGTCGGGGTAGCGCCAATGTCAAAATCAAACAGCAGACTGGCAATAGTCCAACCACTATTGCCATCTACAACACCAGGGGACAATTGATTCGCACCCTGGTCAACGGTCAAAATCTAACACCCGGTAAAGAGCATACCTTTACCTGGGACGGAACCACTGGTTCTGGCCAGCCAGCGGCGGCCGGAATCTATTTTTTCAAAATAAAGTCAGGCCATTATTCCGCTACGCGGAAGATGATCCTGATGAAATAACTAACCCTTAATCCGTCAAACTAATAAGCTTAAGCTTGTTAGTTTGACGGCTTTTTTTATTTGGGCAATTTATGCCAAATAAGATATGATCAAAAAAGCCGTTGCCAGACATATCTTGTCTAGCAACGGCTTAAGTTTATCTCATTCAAATTTTATTTCAACAGCTTATCCAAATTGAAACCCTCGTGCTGGCTATCGCTATAATTAGTCCACTGTTGCTGATCAAAACGCGGCGGCAGGGTGGAACTGGAAGCCATCGACAAGCCAGAGGTGGAGTTCGGCAATCCCCTCAAAGCCTTCCAGGCGGCCTACGAGCACGAGCAGTTCATCACCAAGCACATCAACGAACTGATGGACATCGCCATCGCGGAAAACGACCATGCCAGCAAAGGTTTTCTGCAGTGGTATGTGGATGAGCAGGTGGAGGAAGAGGCTTCGGCCGACCGCATCGTACAGCGCCTCAAAATGATCGGCGACAACATGCACGGCATCTTTATGCTGGACAACGAACTGAGCCAGAGGGTGTACACACCCGAAACCCCTGCCGAGTAAGCTGTCCATGACCCTTGCCAGGCGCGGGAAACCTCTGTCACGCAAAGGAGTTCCGCGCCTTTTTCCTTTTTTCCGGCCAGCCTGCCCGCCTGTTTCGCCCTCCTTTCAGGGCTGGCAATTTCGGTGGGTCAACCTGGGGTCAACCTTAACTTTTATAAGGGATACCTAAGGATGATGGCATTAAGCCACTGTCTGGCAAGGGATAAGCATAGGGGAGCCAGTGCTGGGAACTGTGTGTGACAAGGCAGGATTTAGAGCCTGCCAGCTCAGGAATGAAGAGGGTTTGAGCCTTGTTTACCGGACAGTCGCCATAAGGCGGGGCGGATATTTGATTGACAGAATTTGTTTGTGTAACACTTTGGGCGCATGAAGAAGCAGGAAAAAGTGAGGCCAGAGATCAGAGCCAGCACAGCCATCGTGGGCGCAGGACCGGCGGGATTGCTGGCTGCCATTGCCCATGGGGCTGGAGCGCTGCTGCTGGAGCGGAATCCGGATGCGGGAAGGAAGCTCTTGGTTTCCGGCGCGGGGCAATGCAATTTCAGCAACAATCTCTCCCGGGAGGATTTTCTAAGGGCTTGCGGGCGCGCGGCGAACTTTCTCAAACCTGCTATCTATCAATTTGGCAATGAAGACTTTATCTCTCTTTTGGCGGAGGCTGGCTGTCCCACGCTGATCCGGGAAGACGGCAAGGCCTTTCCCGCCTCGCTCAGGGCAGCCGATCTGAGGGACGCGCTGGTCAGGCAGGTCCTTGCCAGGGGCGCCAGGCTGCAGACCGGAGTTTACATCGTGGACGCGCGCCGGGATGGGGATTTTATCCTGACTGCGCGGGATGGCAGGATAATCCGCTGCTCCCGTCTGATCCTGGCGGGAGGAGGCTGCTCCTGGCCGCAGACCGGCTCCGATGGCTCGGTCTATGATCTGGCCAGGGCTTTGGGGCACAGCATCGTGGAACCCCGTCCCGCCCTTGCATCGATTGATGTAGAGGATTACGCGCACTTCAGAGATTGCGCCGGAATATCCTTACGGGACGTAAACGCCGTGTTTCGCAGCGCCAGAGGCAGACACGAGGCGCGCGGCGACCTACTCTGGACTCACACGGGTCTTTCCGGGCCGCTGATCCTGGACAATTCCCACCATCTGGACAGGGGCGACTCCATTTCCCTCTGCCTGTTGCCCGGAGCGGAAGAAAAACTCCCCCGCATCCTGCGCCAACATCCCCGCCATACGCTGTTGAATGCTTTGAAGTTCGCTTCGCTTCCGGAAAGCCTCATCCGGGCTTTACTCCAGCATCAGGGGATAGAATCAGGACAGGTTTGCGCCCAACTGTCCCGCCCAACCCGCAAGCGCTTGGTCGCCCTCCTCACTTCACTACGGCTCAAGGTTTCCAGAATCGAGAGCCTCAAAACCTGCATGAGCACTGCCGGAGGCGTCCCCCTGGCGGAGGTCAGGGCCAAAAGCATGGAATCCGCGCTGTGCCCGGGATTGTTCCTGGCGGGGGAACTTCTGGATTACAGTCTTCCCAGCGGAGGTTTCAACATCCAGGCCGCTGCTTCCACCGGATATCTGGCGGGCAGGCAAAAAATCTATTGACAGCTTTGTGCGCTGCCTGTGCAAGGAAATAACTGAAGCTTTCATTTGCAGAGGAGTACAGATAGCAGTGAACAACGAACGCACAGAATTCCGCGATCTTTTTTACAGCCTCGACAAAGCGTTGCAAAAGAAGATCATGGACAAGGTCAGGACCAGGCAATTCAAACAGGGTGAAAGCGTAACCACGGAAGCCACGCCCGGGGACAGTTTGTTTTACATCAGCAAAGGACGGGTTGAAATCCTGAAGAGCAGGGACGGCAGCACCGACAATCAAGTGAGCATCGCGATACTGGAATCGGGACAGGTGTTCGGGGAAATCAGCACTTTCCTGGGGGGTGACCATTACGCCTCCTCCGTGGCATTGGAAGACAGCGAGTTGGTGGAAATACCGCAGGACGTTTTCATCGAAATCTGTCAGAAAGAACCCAAAATCGCCCTGCAGATAATCCGTGACCTGTCCCACAGGCTGGTGGAAACCAACAACCGCGCCCTGGGCATCCTGAATGCGGCAATCACGGAAAATCGCCTGCAGGCCATTGGACTGGCTGCCAGCAAGATCATCCACGACATCAAGACCCCGCTCACTGTGATCGTGCTTACCGCCCAACTGATCGAGGGAATGTTTCCGGACAGCGGGGAGTATTCCAGCGGCATTGTGAAGCAGGCCAAACTGGTTGACGAACTGGTGCGGGAAACACTTGACTACGCGAAAGGCACAGCCAGCCCGCCCAACTATCAGACTGTTGATCTGAGTTCTTTCCTGAACGATCTGCGGGATACCTATGGGGCTTCGTTGCGGGGACGCGACATCTCTTTCAGCGTGGAAAACAAATGCCTGGGGCGGGTGGTTTTTGACGAAAGCAAGATTCGCAGGGTGATCATCAACCTGGTCAAAAACAGCTCCGAAGCTTTACAGGAGAAAGGGGAGATCAAGATCACGGCGAGTATGGCCTCAAGCTGGCTGCAGATCAGCGTGGAAGACAGCGGGCCGGGTGTGCCGGAAAGCATTGTGGAAAACCTCTTTAAGCCTTTTGTGAGCCAAGGCAAACCCAACGGCACAGGCCTGGGTCTGGCAATCTGCCAAAAACTGGTTGATGAACACAATGGCCGTCTGGAGTATAAGCCGCGCAAACCCCAGGGCAGCCGCTTCGATATCAGGTTGCCTCAGAATCTAAAATAATACTTGTCAAAAACATGGCTTCCAATTCTTTGGTTAGAAAATAGAATTTTTGGACGGTGAATCATGTCAAGAATATGCGATATATGTGGAAAAGGAGCTCAGGTCGGCAACAACCGCAGCCACGCGCTGAACGCCACCAAGCGCCGTTTCTATCCCAACCTCCACGAAGTCCGCGCCATCTTTGGCGATGGTGTGAAGAAAGTGAAGGTCTGCTCGTCCTGCCTCAAGGCGAACAAAGTCAAAAAGGCAGTGGGGAAATAGTTTCCAGGGCGGATATCGATACAGAATCCAATAGCTTCGGCTTGAACCAGAATTATCGGGAAACACGTGATGGTGCTCCCGATTTTCGTTATTGGATAATAGAGTTTTGCAAGGAGATCGCATGACAATAGAAGAGATACACGCCCGGGTGCTGTCCAGTTCGGCGGTCTTGGACGATGTGCGGGCCGAGATCGGCAAAGTGATTGTGGGGCAGGAAAACATCATCAACCGCCTGTTGATCGGCATGCTGGCCAATGGGCATGTGCTGATCGAGGGTGTTCCGGGGCTGGCCAAGACCTTGATTATCAGCACACTGGCCCGAGTTTTTGCGGCAAGCTATAAACGAATCCAGTTCACTCCCGATCTGCTGCCTGCGGACATCACCGGCACCCTGATCTACAATCAGAAAACTGGGGAGTTTACCCCCAAAAAAGGTCCGATCTTTGCTAATTTTATCCTGGCCGACGAGATTAACCGCGCGCCTTCCAAGGTGCAATCGGCACTGCTGGAAGCCATGCAGGAACACACGGTGACCATCGGCGACACCACCTATCAGCTGCCCGAACCTTTCTTTGTGATGGCAACCCAGAACCCCATCGAGCATGAGGGCACCTATCCTCTGCCTGAAGCGCAGGTTGACCGCTTTTTGATGAAACTGAAGATCAAGTATCCCAGCCTGCGGGAAGAGAAGCTGATCCTGGACAGAATGGTGTCGGGAGCGGAGATTCTGGTGGAGCCGGTGCTGCAGCCTCTGGCCCTGAAAGCCATGCGCGAGGTGATCAACGAAATCTACATGGAAGACAAACTCAAGGACTACATCCTCAATCTGGTACACGCCACCCGCCATCCGGAACGCTATCCCAGGATATCCGCGATGAATGGCCTGATCCAGTATGGAGCCTCGCCCCGGGCCACCATCTATCTTGCCAGGGCAGCCAAAGCCCACGCCTATCTGGAACACCGCGGTTATGTAATCCCGGACGACATCAAAGCCATCGGCAAAGACGTGTTGCGGCACAGGATTATCCTCTCCTACGAGGCGGAAGCTGAGCAGGTGAGCTGCGAAGAACTGATCACCCGGATCTTCGACGAGATAGAGGTTCCTTAACAAAGGCACGCCATGCCCACCCGCACCCCGGCAGACATCCTCTCCCGGATACGCAAGATCGAGATTCGCACCAAAAATGTGGTCAGCGAGATCTTTTCGGGAGAGTATCACTCCAGTTTCAAAGGACAGGGTCTGGAGTTCGCGGAGGTGAGGGAGTATCAGGCGGGAGACGCGTATCGTGACATCGACTGGAACGTTTCCGCCCGCCTTGGGGTTCCGTATGTGAAGAAGTATCAGGAGACCCGCGAACTGAACGTGGTGTTTGTGGTGGATGTGTCGGCTTCCCAAAACTTTGGCACCCGCCAGATGCTCAAACGCGAGCGTCTGGCTGAGATCATTGCCCTGCTTTCCTTTTCCGCCCTGTCAAACAACGACAAGGTGGGGCTGATCATGTATTCCTCGTGTCTGGAGAAATACCTTCCCGCCCGCAAAGGGCGCAACAAAGCATTGCAGATTCTCAGGGACGTGCTCTATCTCGATCCCGCGCAGCCGGGCACATCTTTGGCTGGAGCTTTCGACTATGCCAACCGGGTGCTTAAAAAGCGCTCGGTGGTTTTTGTGCTTTCGGATTTTCTGGATCAGGATTATGACAAACCCCTGCGCATCCTGGCCAGCAAACACGACGTGATCGCCATCCAGGTGCTGGACGAAGCGGAACTTGAGCTGCCCAGGGCGGGCATCCTGAGCCTGGTCGATCCCGAAACCGGACAAACCCTATATCTGAACAGCTCGGATGAGAGGACGCGCAAGGCATACAGCCGTGAAGTGCAACAGCAGCAGGAAAAGCTGTTGGATAATCTCAGGCAATTCAGGGTGGATCATCTGCTGCTCCGACCCGCAGATTCGCATGTGGACGCCCTGCGCGAGTTCTTTGAGCGCAGGAAGCTGCGCTGGAGACGGCGATGACGAAACTTCGCGTCCTGTTGCTGCTGGTGTTTCTGCTGTCCGGAATTACCTGTGTGCCGGCGCTGTCCCTGAAACAAAGCCTTGAAGAAGCTGACGACCTCAGCGTGGGCGACCGTTTCATCCTCAATATCCGCGGAGATGAACCCCTGGAGTCTGTGGAATTGCCGGATACCCTGACTAACTTTCACATCCTGAAGGTGGAGGAAAAGGACAAGGGGACAGAAAAAGCCTGGCTCCGCCTGACCATTGTGCCTTTGCTGCCTGGTTCGCAGAGCTTTCCCGGACTGCGGGTCAGATCGGCTAAAGATACCGGAGAGAGCGCTTTAACAAACAGATTCCGGCTCAATATCATAGCCGTGAGAGCCCAGGGCGACACCCTGCTGGCCGATCTGAAGCCCCTTTCCAAATATCCCCTCCAATTGCCGGGCTGGCTGTATCCGCTGCTTCTGCTGGCGGGAGCAGCCCTGCTTCTGCTCTCCTGGCTCTTGAACCGCAAGAAGGAAAAACCAAGCGAAGCGCCAGCCGCCACCAAACCCCCGGAAACCATTGAACCAGAGGCGGACTGGCAGGCAGCGCTGCGTGAACTGGACGAACTGCGTGCCAGAAACCTGCTTGCCAAAGGAGAGCTGGTGCTGCATCACTTCGAGCTGTCGCTCATCCAGCGCAGGTTTATGGAGCGCCGTCTGGGTCTGCCCGCAGTGGAAATGACCACCTCCGAGATTCGCCGGGCTTTGGCAGGCAGGCTACAGGACAATCCAGCCCCGGTGCTGGGTTTCCTTGCCTATTGCGACAAAGTGAAGTTCGCGCGCTACATTCCCGACCCCGGGGAGATCAGGGAGGCTGAAGACTGGCTGCGGCGGTGGCTGCTGTCCTTTCAGCCCGCGGCGCCAGAGACTTACCCCACCGGGGAGGAGAGCCATGCTCCGCTTCGCTAATCCCTGGTGGTTGCTTGGCCTGGGGCTGATCCCGCTTTACCTGCTTTACCAATTCAAATGGAGCCGTCCCCGCAAGCTGCGCCTACCCTTCAACCGCTTGGATCTGCTGCGCCGCATCCAGGGAGAGGGAAAGCTGTGGGAGAGCCTCTTTCCCATCCTCAAAGCCCTCATTCTGACCTGTCTGGTTCTGGCTATTGCCCAACCCCGCTGGGGCAGGGGAGAGCGTGACATCAGCCGCAAGGGAGTGGATATCATCCTGGCGGTGGATATCAGCGGATCGATGCTGGCGGTGGATTTTGCCCCCAACAACCGGCTGGGAGCGGCGGTAAGCGTGGCCAAGGACTTCATTAAAAAGCGTCCCAATGACCGCTTTGGTCTGGTTGCTTTCTCTGAATACGCCCTCACCCAAAGCCCGCTGACTTTCGACCATCCAGCGATGCTGGAGCAGCTTGGCAAGTTACAGGTGAACGAGGACGCCTCCGGCACGGCCATTGGCATGGGTCTTGCCAAAGCTGTGGCGCGCCTGAAAGACAGCGATGCCAAGAGCAAGACCGTGATCCTGATCACCGATGGCGTCAGCAACACCGGGGAGATCGACCCCATCAGCGCCGCCAAGATGGCCAAAGCTTTCGGGATCAAGGTCTATCCCATCGGTGTGGGACGGGGCGGATATGTGGATTTTCCCATGGTTGATCCCCTCTTTGGCACTTTCTATCAAAAAGCGTTGGTGGAATTGGACATGGAGACCCTGAACGAGGTCGCCGCCATCACTGGCACGGGGAAAGCCGCCAGAGCGGGGGATGAGAGCCAGTTGCAGGCCATCATGCAGCAGATCGACCGCCTGGAAAAGACGGAATACAACCTGCAAATCCGCTATGTGTGGGAGGAGAAGTTTCCCCTGCTGCTCTGGATCGCCTTTATCCTGCTGGTTTTAGAACTTGCGCTGCGGCTCTGGCTGCTGCCGATCCTGCCGGAGAGTTGAATGAACCTGTATTCACAACAAAACCTCTGGCTGCTGCTCATCCTGATCCCCGCGGTTCTGCTGCTAACGCGTCTGAAAACAAGGCGTCTGCGCCGTTTCACCCGCTTTGCCGAGCCTCAGTTCGCGCCCGAATATCTGCGGCGCCTGTCGCCCTTTTATCTGACCCTCAAACTGGTGCTGGCTTTATTGGGGCTGGTCTTTCTGATCTTTGCTCTCGCCCGCCCGCAATGGGATGTTGAGACCCGGGAGCTTACTTCCCAGGGTCTGGATATCATGATCTGCCTGGACATCTCAAAGAGCATGGATGCCCAGGATATGACCCCATCCCGCCTCCTGCGCGCCAAACTGCAGACCAAATCTTTCATCGACAGGCTCAAGGGTGACCGCGTGGGCATCATCGCCTTTGCCGGCAAAGCCACGTTGGAATGCCCGCTCACGGATGACTATGAGAGCGTTGCCCTGGTGCTCAGCAGCCTGGAAACTGACAGCGCCGTGCAACTGGGAACCGACATTGGGGCGGCCATGGCTCTGGCTGAGAAGTCCTTCCTCAGTTCCGGCGGCAACAATGTATTGTTGCTTGTTTCCGATGGTGAGGATTTGGGCGGATCGTCTCTGCAGCAGGCTCAACGCCTGGCCTCAGCGGGAGCGCGCGTCTATACTTTGGGAGTGGGTTCCGCGGAAGGGGTGACCATCACCGATCCGGAAACCGGACGCAGCGCTTTCAGCCGCCTGGATGTTGAAAACCTTGAGAAGCTCGCTTCAGCCGGAAAGGGCAGATACTACGCGGTAACTCCCGGGCAAAATGAACTTGACCTGATCCTGCAAAACATCTATGCTGAGGAAAAGGGACGGGAGCGCAGCAAAAGCATCAGCACCTACAAGGAACAATACCACATCCCTGCCTTCCTCTCCCTGGCCTTCCTGCTGCTGGAAAGCCTGATCCTGCCTTTGCGCGGAAGGAGGAAGCAGGCATGAGCGCCCGAGGCCGCAAGACCTGGAGCCGGATTCTCTTCATCCTGGCTCTGCTGATCCTGCTCTTTCTCCTGGGCGAGCTCTTGCTGCGCCCCAGGGTGTTCAGGCACAGCCTGGCTTCCTCCGACTACCGGAGGGGCAGCTATTCCCAGGCGGAGCGGACCTGGAAAAGAGTCCAGGACGCCAAAGACGGCGACCCCATCCCCGAAGCGAGCCTGGGCAAGCTGCAATACAAACGGGGTGACTATGCCCAAGCCCGGCAGCGGCTGGAGGAGTCGATCAGGGAAAAGGATAAGCTCCCCGGCAGCCACTACGACCTGGGCAACGTGCTTTATCGCTCTGAAGATCTGGATGCCGCGCTGGAACAGTATAAAAAGGCCATGCTGCTCGATCCCGGGGATAAGGACGCCAAGTCCAATTACGAACTGGTGCTGCGGCGCAAGGGTTACCAGCCTCCTCCGCAATCTTCCGGTGAGCAGGAGGAGCAGCAAAAGCAACCCCAGACATCGCCCCAGAACCGCGAACAATATGAAAACACCCTGAACGCCTTGGATCAGAAGGAAGCCAGAGAACGCAACCGGCAGAGATCCAAAGCACCCGCCAAGGAGGGGAAGTGGTGGTAAAGAAAAGACTTATTGCTCTGGCACTGGCCCTCATGCTGTGCGCCGGATTGGGCGCGCAAGGGGTCAAAGTGCTCAGCTCGGTGAACAAAAACGTGATCTCGATGGCTGAACAACTGCAGCTTACCCTCAAGATCAGAAGTGACCATTCCCTCAAGCTCTCCGCGCCCCCCGCGCCGCAGGTGCCCGGCTTGATCTTTCGTAACGTGCTCAGCAGCTCTTCCAGCAGCACCTCGATCATCAACGGCAAAATCAGCCGCGAGCATTCGCGGACTTTCACCTACATCTTCAATCCTTCCCGGAAGGGAAAATTCACCATTCCCGGCTTCACTCTGAATATTGGCAAGCGGGAATACCGCACCCGCGATATCGTGATCGAAGTGGTTGACCGTCCCCAAAGCTCCACGCCACAATACAGCCCCGATCCCTTTTACAGCCCCTTCACCCAGAATTACTATGGCCGCAGCGACAGGGAAGGAGACAGCCGGGTGGTCTGCCTGCCCGAAAACCAGAGCGTGTATGTGGGACAGCCCGCTCTGATCCATTACTATCTTTATACCAATCAATGGGTTGGCTCTTACAATCTGGAGAGCGAAAAGGACTACGGCGGCTACGGAAAGTCGGTCTATGAGCAGCCCACCAGCCTGGATTATGAAGACGTCAGCTTCAATGGCAAACGCTATAAGAGGGCGCTGCTCAAGAGCATGGTGCTTTACCCCCAAAACACAGGCCGCTTGCAGGTTCCCACCCTGATCGGCACCATGCGTTTGCTGGATTATAGCTTCCTCAACAGGGACGTCCAGTCTTCACCCGCCTATCTGAACGTCAAAGCTCTGCCCGCCGGAGCCCCCAAGGCCTTCACCGGAGCTGTGGGTTCCTTCACCGTGAGCCAGAGCGTTTCCCAGACGCAGCCCAGTTTGGGAGAGGCGGTAACAGTCACAGTCAAGATCAGCGGGAAAGGGAATTTCAGCCAGTTCACCGCGCCGCCCTGGCCTGCCCAAAACGGTTTCCAGATTTCGGAACCCATGGTGCAGGACAAGCTCAGCACAGGCATCGAGGGCACCCGCACCATCTACTATACGCTGCTGCCCCAGCAAACAGGGGAGTTCACCCTGCAGAGCTTCCAGTTTTCCTGGTTCGACACCGCTTCCCAAAGCTACCGCAGCTACCGGGGGCCGGCCTTGAAACTGAAGGTCAAACAGGCCAACGTGCTATCCTATTTTTCCGGCATCCTGCAGCCGGACAAACCCAAAACCCTCAATCCCGCGGTGCTGAAAGCTTCCTATCCCCAGTTCCGCTTTTATACCAGGCAGCCCTGGTATTGGCTGGCGGTGGCTGTGATTCTGCTCTCGCTCGCCGTCTCAGGTTTTGTGGCCCGTGAGCGCTCCCTCAAGCGCAGGGATCCCGCGGCCTGGGCGCAGAAAAGTTCCGCCCGTGTCCTGGACAAGTATTTGCGCAAGGCCACCGATAAAGCCCGCGAGATGTCGGGAGAGTTCTATCCTTTGGCGGAAACCGGACTCATGGACTATCTGGGGCGCAATTACGGTGTCTCGCGCGGCCTGAGCACCGCGGAGGCGCTGGATGTCCTGCGCAGCAAAGGCGTTCCGCAAGACATTCTGCGGCAATTGGAAGACTTTTTCCTGCTTTGCCAGAAGGCGCGCTATATGCCCGGAGGCTTGGACGCCACCGCGATCCAGGACTCCCTTTCCCGACTGCGAAGCCTGGTGCAGGCGCTTATCCGCTTCAAAAACTCTCAGGGGGGAGGCTGGCGGGGCAGGAAAGGAAACTCTTCCGCAGAACCCAATACCCGGGAGGACAGCGAGTTATGAAAAGATTAGTGCTTATCCTGTTTGCCGTGTTGGCGCTAAACTGGCTGCTGGCTGAGGACGAAATCAGCAGTTCCCTTCCCCAGAGCCGTTCACCCCGCCAGGAACAGTTAGAAAGCCTGCAAAAGCAGGCCGCGGATGGTTTGCGCAATGCCGACCTCTATTACAATATCGGAGTCCTGCACTATCAACTGGGCAGCCCCGGGCAGGCTCAACTGTGGTTTCTGCGCGCTCTCAGGCTCAACTCCGCCCATCGCCTGGCCAGGGAAAACGTGGCTTTCATCCAGTCACTGCACCCCACCGAGCACATGGCTCCGCCTCCGGCCTTTGTTATGCAGATCATGTTCAATATCTACGCTTTCTTTTCACTCAACCGCCTGGCTGTGCTGGTGCTGGTTTTGGGGCTGCTCTGCGCTCTCAGCCTGCATTGGTTGCTGCACTATCCGCCTCAGCGGGAGCGGGCCTTTCCGCTCCTTGTGCTGCTGATCGTGGGCGCTTTGTTTCTGGCGTCGCTTTTTACCCTGCTCTACAAAAGCTACCGTTTCCGGCATGATACACGCGCAGTGGTGATGCAGGAAGGAGCGCCGGTTCATGCCAGCCGCAGGGATGGAAAAGCGCTTTATTACTTGCCGGAAGGCTATGTGGTCAATATCGTGGAACAAGGGGCTGACCGGATGGCGGTGGTGCTGCCGGATGGCTCCCGGGGCTGGATGGCGGCCCCGCATTTGGAACGTGTGGCTCAACAATAATTACATCAGGGAGGATAAAGTTATGAAACCATTGATTTTTGTGACCAAGAGGATACCCCAACCGGCTCTGGACCGGCTGGCTGAGGTTTTTGAGCTGAGGCTCAACCCACAGGACAAGGCGCTGTCCAAACAGCAACTCTGCGAAGCTGTCGGGAACGCGGACGCCCTGCTCTGCCTGCTGACGGACTCCATCGACCGCGACGTGCTTTCCGCCGGGACGCGCCTCAAATGCGTCTCCAACTACGCCGTGGGATTCAATAACATCGATGTGGAGTTTGCCACCCAGCGCGGCATCGCGGTCTGCAACACTCCCGGGGTGCTTACCGAGAGCACCGCCGACCTCACCTGGGCTTTGATCATGAGCAGCGCCAGGCGCATTGTGGAAAGCGATAACTATTTGCGCGCCGGAAGCTTCACCGGCTGGGAACCGATGCTGATGCTGGGGCATGACGTCTTTGCCAAGACCCTGGGAATCGTAGGGATGGGCAGGATCGGCCAGGCCGTTGCCAGGCGCGCGGCAGGCTTTTCCATGCGGGTGCTCTATCACGATCCCGCGGCTGATGCCGCCAGCCTGCCCGCGGAATGGCAGGCTGCGACCCTGGAACAGCTTTGCCGAGAATCCGATTTTATCAGCCTGCATGCTCCGCTCACTCCGCAAACCCATCACCTGATTGGCAAGGAGCAGTTTGCCTGGATGAAGCCCTCCGCCATCCTCATCAATACAGCGCGGGGGCCCATCGTGGACGAAACGGCGCTTATCGACGCGCTGCAAACGGGTAAAATCGCTGCCTGCGGACTGGATGTGTTTGAAAATGAACCCGAGGTTCCCGCCGCGTTGAGGGATTTACCCAACGCGGTGCTCTTGCCGCATATCGGCTCCGCCTCGCTGGAAACGCGCACCAAAATGGGACTGCTTGCCGCTGAGAACGCCATCGCAGTAGTCCTTGGGAAACAGCCTCCCGCGCGGGTCAACTGAGCGGCGCCGCGGAACGGAACTTGAAGCGGGTCATCTGCTTACGCGTCTCCGATCCTTTCCGGAGTGCTTGCCCACTCCGCCCTCATTTGCATCCGGCACTCTGGGGTGGGTCTTCCTGGGGTCAACCTTATAATTTATAAGGATGACCTAAGGATGATGGCACCAAAGTCAGTCGCAGCAAAGGCGGGAGCTATGAAGGATATTGCGGAATGTATCGGTTTATTTATGCGGTTGTCAAGGAATTGATGCCGGTTATTTTTTGGCTGGGTGCTTGTTTTGAGGCTTTATAAGACAGGATCACGGCTCATAGCCACCCGGCCGGATCGTTGCCGATCAGTCTGAATCCCGATGGCCGCGATAACGCGGTATATAATTCGGCTGTTGTCCGTGTTCTAA
>DFUX01000058.1 GCA_002379855.1 Cloacimonetes bacterium UBA4175
TTGCCACCCCAAGGCACTGGCTCCCGGGTCAGTCAGCTCATTCATCTCCCGCAAAAAGGTTGTCCGCCACATCGGAAGGCAGGATGGAGGGGGTTCCGCGGCGGGCGGCAAGTTTTTCCGCGGTGCGTCCCAGCAGGAAGGAAGCGTTGATGGCGGCTTCGGGGATGCTCAAACCCTGCGCCAAAAAGGAGATGATGATGCCAGCCAGGACGTCGCCGCTGCCGCCGGTGGCGAGCCCATCGTTGCCGCTGCTGTTTACCATAGTGGTTTCGCCGTCGTGATAGACGCTGAAGTGGGATTTGAGCAGCACGCGGGCCTTATGGCGGGCGACAAATTCACGCAGAGGGGAGAGGCAGTCCGTTTCCAGGCTGTCCTTGGGGATGCCCGCCAGGCGGGAGAACTCGCCCCAGTGGGGTGTGATGAGGATGTTTGGCTTGGCCAGATACTTGAGCAGGGCGGGGTTGTCGGCAATCAGGTTGAGGCCGTCGGCGTCCACCACCAGAGGCCGCTTCACCTGGCGCAGGGCGATCTCCAGCAGACGCAGGGAATAGCTGTCGCGTCCCAGGCCGGGCCCGATCAGCACCGCGGAGGCTTCGCCCAGCAAGCTGGCAAGCTGTTTGGTATCCGGCATGGCGCGGGAGTTTTCCGGGATGGAGAGGCTGAGGGCTTCGGTGAGCCTGATGAAGTAGAAGGGCTGCAGTTCAGGCCGATGGAGCATCCAGACATATCCGGCACCGGCGCGCAGAGCGCCCCGGGCGGCCAGCAGCGAGGCTCCGGTGTAGCCCGGCACTCCGCCGAAGATATAGACCTTGCCGAAGTCGTTCTTGTGGCTGTCCGGATGGCGCATGGGAGGGCAGAAATCCTCTTCGGTGAACAGTTTGACGCTGGGCAGGCCGTGGTAGTAAAAGTGGGGAATGCCGATGGGGACAAAGCTGGTGGGGCCGCAGACTTCCCTGCCGTAGCCCAGGACGTGTCCCAGCTTGAGAGAGGCGATGCAGAGGGTGGCATCGGCGTAAATCGCGTCGCCGCACCAGCCGGTGTCGGCATCCAGCCCCGAGGGGATGTCCACCGCGATCACGCGGGAGGCACTGGTATTGACCACTTCAAAAAGGGTGAGGTGAAAGTCGTCCGGCTCGCCGTGGAAGCCTGTGCCAAAGATGGCGTCGATCACCAGGTCGCTGTCGGAGACGATCTCTTCCAGCAGGGGCAGGTCTTCCAGGCTGGAAATCTGCAGAATGGGGATGCCGAGGGCGCGGCAAAGCTCCAGATTGGCCTTGGCGTCCGGGGAGAGGTCGCCTTTCCCGATCCGCAGGATCACCACTTCGCAGCCGCCCTGGTCGAGCCAGCGGGCAATCACGGCGCCGTCGCCGCCATTGTTTCCGCGGCCGCAGAGGATGCAGGTGCGGCCTTGCAGCCATTGGGGATATTGCGCGGCGATCAGGTCGGCGCAGCCTTTGCCGGCGGTTTCCATCAGGACCCGGGAAGGCAGGCCGAATTCCTCGGCGCAGCGGCGGTCCAGGTCTTTCATTTGGGAGGAACTGAGCAGGTATTGCATGGTTTACCTCTTGCTATTGGATTGGATGGGCAGTTTGATCTCAAAGGTGGTGCCTTCGTTGGGAACGCTTTGGACAACGCGAATCTGCCCCTGGTGATATTCTTCGATGATGCGTTTGGCCAGGCTGAGTCCCAGTCCCCAGCCGCGGGTCTTGGTGGTGACGCCGGGATCGAAGATTCGTTTCCATTGTGAGCGGGGGATGCCCTTGCCTTCGTCGCGAATCTGCAAATAGATGTGCCGTTCGGATTTGGAGGCGGTGATGATGATGCTGCCGCCCTTTTTGGCCATGGCGTCCACGCAGTTTTTGATCAGGTTTTCCAGAGTCCATTTGAAGAGCTCGGGATCCAGCATGACCTGGACGCCCTCGATCTTGGAAATGAGGTGGATGTCGATGCGGGAGCCCAGATGGGGCATGCGCTTTTGGAAGTAATCCACCGTCTCCAACAGGATGGTGTTCAATTCGGTGGGGACGAGATTGGTCTGGGAGCCCACCTTTCCGAAGCGGGAGGCGATCATGCGCAGGTGGTTGAGGTCGGCGGTCATGTATTCGATGATGCGGTCCATTCCGGGACGGTCCTGCCCTGTCCCGGGGGATTCCTTCAGGTAGTCGATCCAGCCCATCAGGGAGGTGATCGGGGTACCGAACTGGTGCGCGGTTTCCTTGGCCAGCCCGATCCAGAGGGTGTCCTTTTCGGTGCGGTGCAGCAGGAAGAGCCCGTAGGAACTGAAGGCAATGAGCAGCAAAGCCAGGATGATTTCCAGCACGAAGACGCTTTGGATGCGGGAAAGCGACTTGGGCGCGGTGAAGTAGATGTAGCCGAGGCTGTCCGCCGCGTTGCTGAGGGGAATCTCGGTCATCCTGGCCAGCCTTTCGGACACCTGCTCACGCTGGAAAGGCGGGATATCATACCAGGGGAGGGATTCGGGGATGTCCATGTTGCGCCAGTAGAGGGGGTTTTTATCGCGGTCGGTGACCACCACGGAATAGTCGATATTGCTGAGGAACTGGCGCAGGGAAATGGGCTTGGCGAAGAAGACATAGTTGGTGAGCACGCCGTTGGCGTCGATGGGTATCCTTTCCATGCTGCCCAGATGCGAAAAGAGGATTTGGCGGGAAGCCGGGCTGAGTTCGGCAAAGCTGCTGTCTGAAGAAACTCCCACCCTGCTCCAGTAGAGGGGTTCCAGATCGGTATCGGTGATGATGATGGGCAGTGGGTTGTGGGGCATGAATTCGTAAAGGATGTAGTCTCCGATGGAGGAGTTGAAGTTAGGCTTCTGCACCGATTTGAAGTAGTTTGAGCTCAGCTCGCCGATCATCAGGGAATACTGTTCCGCCTGGCGCAGGTAGTCATCTGAATAGGCGATGTACTGAGCGAAGATGCGGGGAATATATTCCTGCTCCTGCTTGGCGTTGTGGATCAGAATCTGGGTGTAAACCGCAAAGATGCCAAAGACTACAATGCTGCCAAAGATCAGGTAGAGGCGCAGGGTGCGGAAGCTATTGGTCTTCTTTCGCGAGGTTCCAGAGGGCGTCGAGTTCTTCGAGGCTTGCTTCATGGATATTGGCTCCGTTTTGGCGATAGTGCTCCTCGATATAGCGGAAGCGTTGGTGGAATTTCCGGGTGGTTTCCTTGAGCGCGCCTTCGGCGTCGATATTCAGCTTTCTGGCCAGGTTTACCACGCTGAAGATCAGGTC
>DFUX01000027.1:0-2776 GCA_002379855.1 Cloacimonetes bacterium UBA4175
TAATATATAGGTGCTACGATTAGGCGTGGAAAGGTGACATAATCACGTGGTGACGTGTTGTCGTGGTGACGTGTTGATGGTGGACGCAGCCCAGAACAAGCCCACTCAGACTACAATGCCGTGTCATTGCGGGCAAGCGCATGCTTGACCCGGGATCCAGTGCCCAGGGGGTGGCAAAGTCCGTTTGCCGCAGAGACCGGAGGTCTCTTCAAAACAGGCGACTCCGTTGCCTCTGCCGAACAGACTCCGGCAGCCCTTATATTATCCGCGCTGATCTGCGTGAACCGTGTGACAACGTGAGTGGTATGATATCAGTCCGCGACTACTGCCTCTACATAGTAAAAGCCTGGCGAAAGCGAGGCCGCGCCGCTGTGTGTCCACTGCGATTGTGTGATTGAGCCATCCTCTCCAAAGACTGTGAAGGGTCCCGGTGGACAAGTGGCACAATAATAGACCAGATAATGGTCAACGCTTAGCGGATTGTCATTTATATCTTCTGTGACGTCATCCCAGTCCAGAAAGATATGCGTGCCGTTTGTTGTAATGCTCAGGTTTTGCGGGGCCTTGGGTGTTCCGCCACCAGTGGGAGCGCCGAGCTTGGCGACAAAGACATCAAACTCACCGCTAACCGTCAGTGTATGGATGCCGAATGTGGCGGAGCCAGAGAATTCCCCGGTGACATACTGGTTGCCCTGACTGTCGGTTGCTATGGACCGGCCCCGCTCAGTTAAGTCCCTCCCGCGCCAGCCGCCCACAGCCACTGGGGCGCCTGCGCACCTAAAACCGCTGCTCCGCTGAGCAGGACAAGACAAAAAATCATGCTATTCATTGCTTTCATTTTTTCCTCCCATGAGGCCGATGTTTCCTAATAATTACTCTGGCGGCCAATTGGCATCTTTGTCAACCAGAACAAACCACCCGGCTTTCTCCAATTCGTGGTCAATCGTGGACTATTTATTCTTATGATTCAGTCATTCCCGGCTCCAGTTCCGGAACCATGGGGCCAAACCCGCCCCATGGCTTAGTTTTTATACGCCGTCACACGGTAGAACATCCTGGGATGGGACATGGCCGTCGTGGGAAGGATGAATGTAGTGTCGCTGGAAGAGCCTTGGTATGTGAACTGTCCCAAGGGATCAGAGGATTCATAAATGTAGTAACCATCTGGTGTAATGGGCTGGTCGAGGATGTTTTCAGTCACCGCGTCCCAAGTGATCAAGGCGGAGTGTTCGCTCAACGTGATATGCACATTCTCCGGCGCTTTGGGCGGAGCGTCTCCATCTATGTAAGATATCTTGGCGACGAATATATCAGGATACAATTCATATCCGTCTGCCACCAGGATATGGCTACCGAAAGTGGCTGTGCCTTCAAACCACCCGGTCACGTAGGCATTACCCGCCCCATTCACGGCGATGCCATATCCACTGTCAACGTTTATCCCTCCAGCTTTGACCGCCCAGAGCCAGTTGCCGGAGGAATCCAGCTTTATTGCAAAGACATCTTCCTCTCCGCTTGAGGTGTGGGTCTGGCTGCCGAAAGTGGCTGTGCCTTGAAACATCCCGGTTACCCAAGCGTTACCCGTCCCATCCACGGCAATGCCATATCCCGTGTCAGTGTCTGCCCCTCCTGCTTTGACAGCCCAGAGCCAGTTGCCGGTGGGGTCCAGATTGGCGATAAAGATATCTTTCTCTCCGCTTGAACTGAGGAAATGTCTGCCGAAACGGGCTGTGCCTTCAAACCATCCGGTCACCCGGGCGTTACCCGCTCCGTCCATGGCAATGCCACATCCTCTGTCAAAGCCTGTTCCTCCCGCTTTGACAGCCCAGAGCCAGTTGCCAAATGAATCGAGCTTGGCGACAAATACATCTTCCTCTCCGCTTGAGGTGACGGTATATCTGCCAAAAGTGGCTGTGACTTCAAACCACCCGGTCACACGGGCGTTACCCGTTCCATCCACGGCAATGCCCAAACCGGTTTCACCATATATCCCTCCAGCTTTGACCGCCCAGAGCCAGTTGCCGGAGGAATCCAGTTTTGCGACAAAGATATCGTTCATCCCGCTTAGAGTCAGTGTCTGGCTGCCGAAAGTGGCTGTGCCTCGAAATTCCCCAGTAATCCATGCGTTATCAAGCCCATCCACAGCGATACCCCAACCGATTTCATAGTTTGTCCCTCCAGCTTTGGCAGCCCAGAGCCAGTTACCATTCGGATCAATCTTGGCAACAAAGATATCACTGTGTCCACTTGAGGTGAGAGTATGGCTGCCGAAAGTTGCTGTGTCGTAAAACTGTCCGGTCACATAGGCGTTGTCTGCTCCATCCAAGGCGATGCTATATCCACCATCATAGTCTGTCCCTCCCGCATTAACAGCCCAGAGCCAGTTTCCATTTGGATCAAGCTTGGCAACAAAAACATCAAAGTCATAGATTTCATTTGCTGTCAGGATATGGCTGCCGAAAGTGGCTGTACCGTGAAAATCCCCGGTGACATACTGGTTGCCCTGGCTGTCAACAGCGATGGACTGGCCGTATTCACTGAAAGTCCCTCCCGCCTTGACCGCCCACTGCCAATAGGGCTCCTGCGCACTTAAAACCGCCACTCCGCAGAGCAGCACACAACACAAAACCAAGCTTTGAAACGTTTTCATTGTTCCTCCAGATGGCTGTTTTCATTATTGAACAAAGTGGAGGGGTTTGCCAAATATGTCAAGTGAAATTATATCAGTGCGATTCTTTACTTTACAGGTGGTTGTTTCAAAGGACTGGATACCGGG
>DFUX01000027.1:2889-16339 GCA_002379855.1 Cloacimonetes bacterium UBA4175
CTGGCACTGGATCCCGGGTCGCTGCCCGGGATGACGCGGTTTTTGGGTCTTGTGTGGTTTTTTGAAGCTGGACGCTTGTCCTTGTATACTGTTTTATTTCGTGATAATTCGTGTAATTCGTGGATGTTTCTTTTAAAAGACTGGATCCCGGGTCAAGCTATCCTACCCCAACGGATCGTAACCGATCCGTCGAGGACCCCGGCTTGCCCGTGATGACACGGTATGTAGTTTGGTGACGCTTGTTTCGGGGACACCTTTTCTCCATTCCACATTCAAATATCTGCGCTTTTTATCTGCGCCAATCTGCGTGAACCACCTTTCCACCTTTTCACTATGATGAAAAGTAAACGCAAACAATATAATATGCCATTCACCAAATACAACAGCAATAATCCGCATAATCCTTCATAGCGCCCTCCCTTGCTGCTCCTGCGTTTGCTGCCATCATCCTTAGGTCATCCCTCACCAAGTTAAGGATGACCTACGGAAAATATAGACTTAGCCCACCCTGACAAATGAGGGCAAAGAGGTGATCAATCTACGCTCATTAAATGTATAAAGGTTATCCATAGCAGAGGTGGGGCGCAAATGATCGCACTGGAGATACGCGATTCGCGCAGGGCGCGGATTGCCGGGACAAGAAAAACCCCCGGGCAGTGCCGGGGGTTGCAATCTCAGACAGGGTCTGATCAGTTGACTTTGAAGGTTGTGTCGCCTTTTTCAAAGAAGGCGATGATCTGTTTGGCAGCCGCCACTCCGGCGTTGACGTTGGCTTCCCCGGTCTGGGCGCCCATCTTTTTGGGGGTGGCATAGTAGCGGTCGGCATAGAGTTCCATCAGTTTGGCGCCGCATTCCGGTTCCACGTCGCTCACGTAGCGGAATTTCTTCTTTTCCTCAAAGGCCTTGAGCAGGGCTTCCTCGTCAATCACCTCTTTGCGGGCGGTGTTGACCAGGATGCAGTCGGGTTTCACCAGGCTGAGCAGGTTCCAGTTGATGGATTTTTTGGTCTCGGCGGTGGCGGGGATGTGCAGGGAGATGTAGTCTCCGGTGCGGAAGATGTCTTCCACCTTATCCAGGTGTTTGACGCCATCTTTGGCCATGACGTCCGCGCTGATGTAGGGATCGTAGGCATAGACGTCCATGCCAATGCCTTTGGCCATTTTGGCGAGAAAGCGGGGCACATTTCCGAAGCCATGGAGCACCAGCTTCTTGCCAGCCAGCTCGGAGCCGCTTTTGCCGTTGAACTTGCCGCGCGCCATGTAGATCATCATGGCCAGCGCCAGCTCGGCGACGGCGTTGGAGTTTTGGCCGGGGGTGTTCATGGCCACCACACCGTGGGCGGTGGCAACGGCGAGGTCGATGTTGTCATAGCCTGCTCCGGCGCGCACCACGATCTTGAGTTGTTTGGCGGCGTCGAGGACGGCGGCATCCACTTTGTCGCTGCGGATGATGAGGGCTTCGGCATCTGCCACGGCGGCATGGAAGTCTTTCACGTCGGTGTAGCTTTCCAGCCAGCTATGGGGATAGCCGGCCTTGTCCAGTTCAGCCTTGATCTTCTGCACGGCTTCCGCGGCGAAGGGCTTCTCTGTGGCGATCAGTACTTTTGGCATATTAGCCTCCCTATGTATATTTTATTTCTGGTTTCAAGACTTTATTTTAGTGCGTTTTATGTCAATGCAAATCTCTGTCATTTGAGCAGCAGCATACGCCGTGACTGCACCTTTCCACCCGCTTGCAGGCGGTAGAGATAGACTCCGCTGGAGACCGGGTCGCCGGAGGCGTCGAGGCCATCCCAGGTGACGGTGTGTGAGCCGCGGGAACGATGGCCGTCGCTCAGGACGCGCACCAACTGGCCTTTGAGGTTGTAAACCGCCAGCCGGACGGAGCCTTCGGATGCCAGTTGGAAGCGGATGCTGGTGCTGGGATTGAAGGGATTGGGAAAGTTTTGCAGCAGGGACGTGCGCAGGGCGGGAGCTTCTTCCGCGGGATTGGAGACGTTTCCGGTGGAGGCATAGCTGCCCTGGCGGGTGAGTGAGCCGCGGTAAACGGTCCAGGGACGGTTGTCCTTTTCCGCGCGGCGCAGGTTCAGTACCAGCACTCCGGTGGAATAGCCGCTCACCAGCTTGAGCCAGCCGTCGCCGTCCAGATCGCAGAGCGTGGAGGGCGTGCAGCCGTTGAAGCTGGTCTGGAAGGGAAATCCATCCAGTCCGCTGCCGTCGTGGTTGAAGCCGTAAACCGAGTTCACATAGCTGGAAACGAGGATTTCCAGGTTGGGATCGTCGTCGAGGTCAGCGATGATGGGCGGGGTCTGCAGCACGGCGCCGGTCTGCACCGGGAAGCCGGGAATGTCAATTCCGCTCTGGCTGACCGCGTAGAGTGAGCCATTGGCGGTGCCGAACACGATATCCAGCGCGCCGTCGGCGTTGATATCCGCCAGGGCGGGGCTGCCGCCCATCGCGGAGCTGATCGGCTTGCTGAAGACCAGGCTGCCTTCTGGGGTTGCCAGATGCAGGTGGCTGGAGGTGCCGAAGGCGATCCTGCGGTTGGCGAGGATGGTGGGCGCGCCGTTGATGGCGCCGGAGACCTGGAGGGGGAAACCCGCCAGGGGAGTGCCGTCGGATTTGATCACGTGTAGCTTGCCGTTGGAGCAGCCGACGATGATCTCATTGCCGCCGTCGCCGTCGATGTCCGCCACAGCCAGTTCGCTGTGGAAGGCGGAGCCGAGGTCAAGCGGGAAGCCCGGCAGCAGGTTTCCGGAGGAATCCAGGACGTGGATCTTGCCATCCAGGGAGTGCGCCACCACTTCCATCCCGCCCTGTCCGTCGATCTGGGCGATCACGGGGGTGAAGAGGAACTGGCTGCCGCCGTCGTAATCGAAAAGCACTTCATCGCCTGTCAGGGCCAGCACTTTGCCGGTGCGGCTGGTGAGCACCAAAGCCGGTTCCTGGCCGTCAATCAACTGGCCATAGGCGGCGCTGCGCATCACATCCTGCTGGAGAGGCGCGGGAATGGAGCCGGTCTGCTGCCCTGCGTTATCCAGCAGATGGCTGTTGCCGAAATTATCGGTGTAAAGTATGTCGAGGCTGCCGTCGCCGTCAAAATCGAAGACGATCGGGGCGGATTTGCTGCCCACAGGGCAATCCCAGGGAAAGCTGCCGTCGATGAGGGTGATTTCATATTCGAGCTGGAATCTGCGGGTTCCGGTGCTCAAGTTGCTGACGGGATGCAGCGATTGCAGCTCCAGGGTGATCTGATAGCTGCCATAACCGGTGCCGGACGGAAGCTGCACACGGAAATAGAGGCCGGGATCGGCGGTCTGGCCAGGCTCCAACAGTGGTATCACCAGCGGGTCGCTCAAAAGCTGCGCTCCGGCGGGCAGGCCGCTGAGGGTGGCGGTCACGTTGTGGGCCGCGGCCCAATTCTGATGGTTGCTGATCACGGGGTGGATGCGGATGATCTCGCCGGGATTGATGGTGCCATCGCCATCGCCCTCCACATCGTCGATTGTGTAGCTTTCCAGGCTGAGCAGGGGGAGGGTGGGATCAGGCAGTTTGACCTCGATGGAAGGATCGCCGAAGAGCACCATCTGATAGTAACACCAGCGCATCACGTCATAGTTGATGGCGGCATTGAGGTTTTGCAGGCGGGAATAGCTGAGCGCTGAACCGAACCGGTTGTTGGCAGTTTGGAAGAGGCCGCTGAAGTAGTCGCGGTCATAGAACTGGGAGGCGCCATTGGTGTTACCCGGGGAATACCAGCCATAGCGGGTGTTTCCGAGGAAGGCAAAGACGCCGCCCGAGGCTGTGAGCATGTGTTCCGCGATGCTCTCGCCGTCGCCGCTGGTGGCCTGGTCGAAGGCGGCGGGATAGCAGCCCTGGGTGTAAAGAAAGCCATATTCGGTGTTCTGGAGCTGCTGGATGCTGCCGTTGCTCTGTCCCATCAGGAAGGTTTGGTTGGCGTGTCCCATGTGGTTCATCACGTGGGCGCCCTCGTTGATGGCGTTCCAGACGCCCTGCTCGCTGTAGGTGCCGTCGCGCTGATACATGGTGCGCAGGTGGTACAGCTCGGGGACGCTGGTGGACACTTCGTCCTTGTAATCTCCGCCCCAGGTGAGGGGGTTGTTGTTCAGGTTTTCTCCGAACATGATGGCGGTGTTGTTGCTGAACGTGGAATTGCTGGTGTAGTATTGTATCTTGCGGATGATGTTTTCAAACTCGGGTTGGGTCTCGGCGGGAAAGCGTCCGATATGCACTTCCGGCAGCATGTCCACCTGGTCCTGCGGTTCGCCCCAGATGTCGTTTCCATTGGCGTTCCAGTCTCCATCCAGATTGCTGAAATAGAGGTCGGTGGGCATTCTGAGATCAACCGTGTCGCCCACCTGGCCGTAGCAGCCGCGCAGGGGCACGATCTCGTCATCGCCGCCCAGGATCACGTATTGCAGAGGCTGAGGGGTGCTTGCCCAGGCTTGATAGGCGTCGCTGATGAAGGCGCGCACCTTGGCGGCGTTGTCGGTTCCGGGATAGCTGGCATAGATATCCGCGGTCTGGAATACGCCGGTGCTGATGTCGTTGCCGTCGCGCCAGTTGGCATAGCTTTGCAGCCAGGAGGAGGCGGTGGAGTTGGTGATGATGACCATTTGGCGCGGAGTGGAAAGATCGATCAGGCGGCTTTTGGGAGCGTGGTTTCGATATCGGGAAGCCTGCCGATAGCTGGACAGGGCCTGGGGGTTGAGGGCAAATCCTTCCACAGAGCGGGCAGCCAGGGCGGGGGCGTAGAAATTTGCCTGTTGGGTGGCCAGGGCGTCATCCCATCCGGTTTCTATCTCGATGCTGAATTCGGAAGCCGCGTGAATCTGGCGGGAAACCGGATTGTATTTCCAGGGGAAGAGGTCCAGCACGGCATATTGAAGGCCGCGCTGCAACTGGGTGCCCAGATAACGGTGATTGGCGGCTGGGAACAGCGTGTCGCTCTTCCAAATCGCGGGATTGGGTTGAGTGGCGTCCGGACGGGGCTGCGATGTGGGCTGCTGCTGGCGCGCGTAGTCCAGATACACGCCATCGCGCTGCAACAGGTAAGGGGAGCTTTGCACGCTCACGTTGAGCACCTTTTCCCCAAAGGGGATCAGCACCCGCACGGGGTAATAGTTGAGCGCGGGAACGCCGGGTTCCAGCAGGGGTGCCGTGGGCTGGCCGCGCAGGCTGCCATCCCAGGCGGAGGGGTCAACGCTTACATTGAGGGTGAGCGCCAGGCTGATTCCGCAGAGCAGCGTCAGGCCAATCAGGGCGGTAAGTTTTTTCATAATCTGTATTCCATCTTGGTTTATCTAAATATAGTCGAAAAATTCTTGTGTGAGAAATGGCAGATTCAGTCAAGTAGTTTTTTGAGGGCAAAGAAAACAGGCGTCCGGGCTGCGTTTGTGATCTGTGCATACCTGCGGAAGACAAGGGATATGAACCAATCCTTGGAATATTGCTGCCCTGGCAATTTCAGCCCGCAATGGGTGCCTCACGCTGTATATCGGGAGCCTGATAAAACTTAAAAAAAGAAGTTGCAAATGTGGCGGACTTGTTTATACTATCATTCTGTAAGCTGTTTGTTTTGCGTCTTTATGTAAGGGCAGCGCCTGCCCGCGGGACTTGTTATCTTTTCCAATCTATTTGAAAAGGAGTCTTTTTCATGAAACACACGGCTATGCTACTACTGCTGCTCGCCACCAGCCTGGCTTTTGCCAACCCTGTCTGGACTGAGGACGTCGTGGTGCGGGAAGCGCAGGATCTGAGCTACACTGGCTGCACGCAGCAAGCAGATGACGGCAGCCTGATCACGCTCTGGACGCAGATACTGGATGGAGAAAACTGCCTGATAGCAAACCGGATCAGCGCGGTGGGCGAGGAGATGTGGGATTCCCCACTGCGTATCGCGGGTTGCGGCCTGGGCATCGGCGGAGAGCAGATGGTGCGCTGCTCCGACGATAATTATCTGGTCTGCTGGCTGGAAGTACAGGGATCCAGCCACGCGAGGCTGATGGCAAACAAGATCGACCTGCAGGGAAACCTGCTCTGGACTGATGGCGGAATCCTGGTCAACAACGATTGCTACTTCTGGCATGGCGCTACCGTCACCCATTACCTGACCCGCGCCAACAACTCCGGTGGAGCCTACATATTGGTACAGCCGGACCCCAACCTCCCCGCCGCCTACGCCTACAAATTGAATGGCAGCGGCAACGACACCTGGAGCCTGATCCAACCTTTGATCCAGGCTGAACAGCAATTGACGCTTAATGACTGCCTTGTACCCTTAGGAGATTCAGATGGTTTGCTGGTGAGTTATTACGCCACCAGCCAGGCTGAAACCAACTACAACCTTGCAACTTTCAACTATTTGAACGGCTCCATCCGTTACCACAGAAGCTTCCCTCTGGAGCTGGGAGAAGTGGGTCCGCACGAATTGTTCTTAGAAAGCTATTCTTATTTCTTCGATGCGGTTATGATTGCCCAAACGGATACCCGGCTGCGTTTCAGGTTGTTTGGATTGGACCTGGAACCTTATATTGAGCAGCCCGAGGATCTGGTACTCAATCCCCAGCCCATGCCGCTTTCAACACACTTTAAGCTGGATAAGGCCGCTTCGCTTTATTACCGCGTACTGAGCAGCACACCCATCGATGGCGTAACGCAGGTACATTTACATACTTATATCTGGCTTCATCACTTGTATTCCCATTTCCAAATCTGGTCTGGAACAAGCGAGGTGAGCTATTTGGACTGGTGTTATGACGACACCATGAAAAAGATAATCGTCTGGAGCGACAATTCCGGTCCTTACGCGCCGCTGATCCTGCGCGGCCAGATGATTGACAATTCCATCGGCCAACCGGCATGGCCTGCGGATGGACTGGTGATCAGTGAAAACTGGGATTCCGGCTGCAAACCCCGGGTCTTCGGCTGGAACACCAATCCCATGTATTTGCTGGTGGAAAAGGGATCCGGAGGCAAGAGCCTGCGCTTTTTGATGCGGGATTTAGGAGGCAATTCGCTGCTGCCGGCTGCCGATCCGCTGTCCGAAGCGCTTGCTGGTTCAGCCATTCCCATTGCCAGCCTGGCAGTGAACGGGCACAATGTGCTGATCTATAACGACTCCCGCCATCAAGGCGGAAACTGGCTGTACTTTCAGATACTCAGCGCCAACGGAGAGCTGCTGCTGCCCGCCGGGGGCGTTCCCATCGGCAGCTATGGGCCAAACATTCGTTTGCTGGGCGCTATCAACTATGGCAGTGACCGCTTTGCCGTGCTTTACTCCGATACCAACACCTACCTGCAGGTCTTTGACCTGGCGGGTAATCCCCAATGGGCTGGCAACGGACTGCTGATCTCCCCCGGAGCCGCCTACTCCGGCTATGCCAAGCTCTGCGAGCATGAGGGCGACATCTATCTGGGCTGGCTGATCGATTATGGAACGGGAACGTCACAACTTTATGGCCAGCGGATCAGCAACCTCCAAAAGATGTGGGGAGAATCAGGCAGGCTACTGCTCGAAGGGCTCCCGAACCCCAATATCAGGATGGTCAACACCCCGGGACGCTACTTTGCCTGGTTCCAGCGCAGGTCTGGCAGCAACAACTTTTGCACCTACTGCCTGCTGGTGGACGCCAATGGCGACCTGTTGCCCGGTTGGAACCCTCAGGGCACCAAAATCTTCGAAGCGGCTGCCACTCCCCAGGTTTGGCCGATCTTCTCAAGCTTGGTGGAAGAAGACCTGGTCTGCCTGATCGCGGGCTATCCCAGCGCTCCCTTCTTCGCCCAACGGGTCTCACCCCAGGCGGCCTTCCCCTGGACCGAAGCGGGTGTCCTGATCCACGAACCGCACCACCTCACCGTCGGCTGCGCCATCGATGACAACGCCCTAAACCTGATCTACGACCACACTGAAGGATCGGGAGCGCGCAGCATACGCCTGCAAAAGGTGATTCTGAACGGAGGGAATCTGGGCTATCAATACCCCGGCATACAGATCAATACATCCACCCCGCATGGGCTTGGCAACGTGAGCCTGGCCAGACTGGAAAGCGGCACCCTGCTGGGCGTGTGGAGCGAACAAAGCAACTATCAGAACGAAGACCGCGACCTGTATTACCGCTTCATCAATCCCGATGGCGAACCGGTGGGCGCCTCCCAATCGTGCTTCGGCTCCCATCAGGGCGATGCGGACAATCCCAGGATCAGCGCCTTCGGCAACGAGGCTATTGTCTGCTGGAGCGATGAGCGGACGGGAATTCCCGCTGTCGGGCATCTTCAGACGGGCGTCTATGCCCAAAAGCTGTCTTACCTGCCCAGTTCCCTGCCCCAGGAACCGGACACCCCCTCTGCCGGGCTGGCCTTTGGCAGATGCCACCCCAACCCCTTCCGCGCCAGCGTGCAGGTGAACTGGTCAACCAAAGACGCCCAGCCGGCGGAATTGCTGATCTGCAACATCCGCGGGCAGGTGGTGAAACGCTTCCGCTATCCGCTGTTGCAGCCGGGAGAACATTCCCTCAACTGGGACGGGAATGACGAACAAGGCCGCCAGGTCGGCTCCGGAGTGTATCTGCTGCGCCTCAGTAGCGGCAATGAAAGCCGTACCGCCAAGATCCTGCGCTGGTAGCCATTCCATAAAAACCTTATTACAAGAGGGAAGCGCTTGCTTTCCTCTTTTGTATATCCTGCCGCTTTTCGGCTCTGCGCGAAGCTAACTCTGTTTAGCTTGCAATATTACGACTGGCTTGCCTCAAAAGACTGGATCACGGGTCAAGCCCGTGATGACACGGTATATAGTCTGGTAGGGTCTGTTTCGGGGTCTGGTGGACTTGTTTCCACTATTCAACCTTTTCACCTTTTCACGAAATACTTAGAATAATCTCCACAATCCTTCATAGCGCCCTCCCTTGCTGCTACAGCGTTNNAGGATGACCCCAGGAAGACAGAGACTTAGCCGTCCCGCGCGCGCGAGGGCGGACTGACACCAGTCTTAGTTTTTTGCGCCCTTGTTTTAGAATTGATTTATCCACTCAGTGTTAGAGATAGCCTGATTTTCTGCCAGAAAAGGAATAAGCTCAAGTCCCTCCCGGCATTTCCTCCGTGCCAGATCGTAAAATCCGTTTAGATTATTCAATATCAAGCCTTAAAAGGAGTATCCCTATGCTAACAGATCAAGAGATCGCGCGCAGCGTAACCTTGAAACCCATAGATGAGATCGCCGCCCAGATTGGGCTAAGCCCCCAGGAACTGGAACATTACGGCGAGCATAAAGCCAAGCTCAGCTATTCCGCGCTGGAGCGCATCAAAGACAACCCCAGAGGCAAGCTGATCCTGGTCTCCGCCATCACGCCGACCCCCGCCGGGGAAGGCAAGACCACGGTCGCCATCGGCCTTTCCCAAGCCCTCAACCAGATCGGCAAAAAGAGCATCGTCGCCATCCGCGAACCCTCTTTGGGCCCCGTGTTTGGCATCAAGGGCGGAGCTGCCGGCGGAGGCTGGAGCCAGGTGTTGCCGATGGAGGACATCAACCTCCACTTCACAGGCGACTTCCATGCCGTCACCGCCGCCAACAACACCCTCGCGGCCCTGGTGGACAACCATGTTTACTTTGACAACTCGCTAAATATCGATCCCCGCCGCATGACCTGGAAACGGGTGCTGGACGTGAACGACCGCATGCTGCGCAAGATCGTCATCGGCCTCGGCGGCAGCAAGCAGGGCTTCCCCCGCGAAGACGGTTTCGACATCACCCCCGCCAGCGAGATCATGGCCATCCTCTGCCTGGCAAACAACATGGACGAGCTCAAGGAGCGCATCGGCAACATTACCGTGGGCTTCACCTTCGACGGAGAACCGGTCTATGTGAGGCAACTGGGCTATGAAGGCGCCATCGCCGCCCTGCTCAAGGACGCCCTCAAACCAAACATCGTGCAGACCACCGAAAACACAGCCGCCTTCGTGCACGGCGGCCCCTTTGCCAACATCGCCCAGGGCGCCAACAGCATCCTTGCCACCAAGAGCGCGCTGCGGCTGTCGGAATACACTGTCACCGAGGCGGGCTTCGGTTTCGACCTGGGCGCGGAAAAGTTTTTCGATATCGTCTGCAAATATGGCGGGCTCTGCACCGACGCCGTGGTCTTGGTGGCAACCGTCCGCGCGCTCAAGGTGCATGGAGGGGTCAAGCTCAAAGACCTCGCCACCCCCAATCCCGCGGCGGTGGAAGCTGGCCTGGCCAATCTGGGCAAACATCTGGAAAATATCGACAAGTTCGGCATGAAGTCCATTGTCGCCATCAACCGCTTCGCAACCGACACCGATGAGGAGATCAGATTGATCCGCGACTATGCCAGCTCCCGCGGATTCGATTCATCTGTGGTGGAATACCACGCCCGGGGCGGAAAAGGCGGGCTGGACCTCGCCCAACAGGTGGTGGATATGGTGGACAGGGAAATCTGCCACTACCACGGGCTTTACGACTGGGACAGCCCGGTGGAAGACAAGATTCACACTATCGCCCACGAAATCTACGGAGCGGAGAAGGTGGATTACTCCGCGGACGCCAAAGCGGACTTGAAGAGGATCGCCAAATTCGGCTTCGACAAGCTGCCCATCTGCATCGCCAAGACCCAGAAGTCGCTTTCCGACAATCCCGACCTCATCGGACGCCCCAAGGACTTCCTGGTCACCGTCCGCAAGATAGTCATCTCGAGCGGAGCGGGCTTCCTGGTGCCCATCACCGGAGAGATCATGCGCATGCCCGGCCTGCCCAGACACCCCTCCGCCGAAACCATCTCCGTGGAAGACGATGGCGACATCAGCGGCCTGTTCTGATTAACCCTAAAGACCTTGTGCCGGGACACTAAAAACTTAGGTTCCGGCTTTTTTTGCCCTTATCGCCAAGGCGCGGATCGACAGGGTCTTTGAAGGTGGGAAGGAGGAATGGTGGTGACGTGATGGCGTGGTGGGGTGGTGATGATAAGGATAGAACGCGGATAACAGGATCAACAGGATCTTTGAAGGTGGAAAGGTTTCCCCGAAACAAGTCCACCAGGCTATATACTGCGTCATCCCGGGCAAGCTTGCTTGACCCGGGATCCAGTCTTTTTAGAGTAATCATCCACAAATTACACAAATTAACACGTATTAAAAGAACAGAACAAGGACAGCGTCAAAACCAAAATCAAATACCAGACCCCAAAACAGACACTACCAGACTATATACCGTGTCATCACGGCCTGCGAGCCGTGATCCAGTCTTTTAGAAACAAGCACCAGACCCCAAAGCAACCGCCCCCTTTATAACCCCAATCCGCGCCAATCCGCGCCTTTTATCCGCGTAAATCTGCGTGAACCGTTTGACCCGGGATCCAGTCTTTAGAGGCTCCAAACAGCCATCCTGTCTTTGAAAAATGCCTTCCAAAAAATAAAGATTCAACCTGCCGATATTTTTCTTGACAAATCTACTAAAACCCATCCAGTATATTTCCAAATGGGAAACCCATCATAGGGAGGAAAAAATGAAAGCCTTGCGAAACTCATTTTTGTGTCTTATCCTGCTCTGCGGAGCGATGGTTTTGGGAGCGCAGGCGCCCCAGTGGCAATGGGCAGTCCGCGCGGGGGGAGCTGACTATGAGGAAAGCATATCCATAGCGACCGACAGCCAGGGCAACCAATACATCACTGGTGTGTTTGATGAAATCGCTACATTCGGCAGCCATACCCTGACGACCAGCGGTGGCGGTGATATCTTTGTTGCCAAGCTGGATGCCTCCGGTAATTGGCTCTGGGCTGTCAGGGCAGGAGGAACAGAGAATGACTGGGGATTGTTCATCACCGTGGATGGAGCCGACAACGCTTATGTGACCGGGTATTTCCAGAACACAGCTACCTTCGGCAACCATACCCTGACGACAAATGGAGAGCATGATATCTTTGCCGCTAAGCTGGATCCCTCCGGCAACTGGCTTTGGGCGGTCAGGGCAGGGGGTATTGACTGGGATATAGGGGGTGGCATCGACGTGGATGAAGCGGGTAACGTTTATGTGACAGGATACTTTTGCTACACCGCCACTTTCGGCAGCCATACCCTGACAACAAGTGGAGGCGCTGATATTTTTGCCGCCAAGCTTGACCCTGCCGGCAACTGGCTCTGGGCGGTAAAGGCAGGAGGGTCAGGCAATGACTTTGGAATTAGAATTGCCTTGGATGGAACGGGTAACGCTTATGTGACCGGATTATTTCAAGGCACAGTCTCTTTCGGCAGCCATACCCTGACGGCAAACGGAGAATCGGATATATTCATTGCCAAGCTTGACCCGTCAGGTAACTGGTTATGGGCTGTAATGGGGGGAGGGAATAACGATATAGATGTATTTGGCTTCGTTGTGGATGGCTCGGGTAACGCCTGGGTGAACGGTTCTTTTTATGACACCGCCACTTTCGGCAGCCATACCCTGACGGCAAACGGAGAGAAGGACATCGTTGTTGCCAAGCTTGACCCTGCCGGCAACTGGCTTTGGGCGGTCAAGGCTGGAGGAATAGACTATGATAATGGCTATGGCATCGCTCTGGATAGCGCGGGTAACGCTTATGCGTGCGGTTCTTTTTGCGAAACCGCCACTTTTGGCAGCCATCCCTTGTCTGCAGTCGGATGGATAGATATCTTTGTTGCCAAACTTGACTCCTCCGGTAACTGGCTCTGGGCGGTCAATGTGGGAGGAAATGAATATATAAATAACGCTGGATCTGGCATCGCTGTGGATGGCGCTGGTAACACCTGTGTGACCGGATATTTTTACGAAACCGCTACTTTCGGCATCCATACCCTGACTGCAAGTGGAGAATCTGATATCTTTGTCGCCAAGTTGGGAAGCGGAACCCCCGTGGAAGATGAACTCGCTCCGCAAGCGGTTGCCAGGCTGCATAACGCCTATCCCAATCCCCTAAACAGAGATGGAAGCGCGCTTATCAAAGCTGACATTCCGGAACGCTACTCCGGCACACTGAGTATCTTCAACCTGCGCGGACAGGTCGTAGCCCGCCACAAGCTAAGCTCTGGCTCGCAACAGGTGTCATTTAGCGGGGAAGGGCTTCCCGCGGGGGTCTATCTTTACAGTCTGCAATGCGGGGACTACCGGGAAACCAGGAAGCTTGTGCTGATGAAGTGAGGTGGAAAGGTGTTTTTTAGGTGGAAAGGTGGAAAGGTGGAATGGTGGAAAGGTTCCCCCGAAACAAGTCCACCAGACTATATACTGTGTCATCCCGGGCAAGCCGGGGTCCTCGACGGATCGGTTACGATCCGGTGGGGTGAAAAAGCTTGACCCGGGATCCAGTCTTTTAGAAACAACCAGTCAGCCCCGAAACAAACACCCCCAGACTAAAACCCGTGTCATCCTGGCCTACCGGGGTCCCCGCCAAAGCGCGTAGCGGTTTGG
>DFUX01000024.1 GCA_002379855.1 Cloacimonetes bacterium UBA4175
TGGCTTGGTTGAAAAGAAATAGACCGCGGATCACAGTATCAGCAGGATCATCGGGATATTTGGAAGGTGGAAAGGTGAAATGGTGAAAAGGAGCCCCCAAACCAGGGCGGTTCAGCGACCGCCTGTACTGTACCGGCGCTTGCATAGCGCAGTTTGGGGGATAGCCGCCCGAGGAGGGGGTGGCAAAGTCCGTTTGCCACAGAGACCGGAGGTCTCTTCCTAACAGGCAACTCCGTTGCCTCTGCCGAACAGACTTCGGCAGCCCAATTCGCGGCAATCTGCGCCTTTTATCCGCGTAAATCTGCGTGAACCGCGTGAACCGTGTTCCGGTCTTTAGGAAATAGCAGAGGAAAGTTGGAATGGCAAACCGCTTATTAGCAGACAATCGCTCAGATTGCTAATTTTCTTCTTGACAGCCTGCCTTCTTCGGTTATCTTGTTAGTAATTATACTTGTTAGGAGGCGCTTAACATGAATGCACAAAGATTTACGATCCGCAGCCAGGAGACCCTGCAGGCCATGCAGGCACTGGCTCAATCATACGGACATCAGGAGATCAGAGACCTGCACTTGCTGGCGGCGATGCTGCAGCAGCAGGATTCCCTGGTCTTGCCCGTGCTGCAAAAGCTGGAGGTGGTTCCCGCCACGCTGTCCTCCAAAGTGGAGGATGAGCTTAAGAAACTGCCCCGGGTGAGCGGCGCGCAGGTCTATCTCTCCAAAGAGGTTTTGGATATCCTGCACCAGAGCGAGCGCGAGGCGGAGCGGCTGCAGGACGAATACATCAGCCTGGAGCACATACTTCTGGGCACCCTGCGCAAGGGGAAGGAAGCAGCCCGTTTGCTGCGCGAAGCCGGAGCGGACGCGGACAGGCTGTTGCTCGCGCTCAAGGAACTGCGCGGCAATCAGCGCGTTACGGACCAGGACCCGGAGGCGAAATACCAGTCTCTGGAAAAGTACACCCGTAATCTGATCCGCCTGGCGCGTCAGGAAAAGCTTGACCCGGTGATCGGCAGAGACGAGGAAATCCGCCGCAGCGTGCAAATCCTTTCCCGCCGCCGCAAGAACAATCCCATCCTGATCGGCGAACCCGGCGTGGGCAAAACCGCCATCGTGGAAGGCCTGGCGCGCCGCGTGGTCGCGCGGGACGTTCCGGAAAACCTGAAAGACAAGGAAATCTTGGAACTGGACATGGCCGCCCTGGTGGCGGGGGCGAAGTTCCGCGGCGAGTTTGAGGAACGCCTCAAAGCGGTGCTGTCCGAGGTGGAAAAGTCGGAAGGCCGCATCATCCTTTTTATCGATGAAATCCACACCGTTGTTGGAGCCGGCGCGGCGGAGGGGTCGATGGACGCCTCCAACATGCTGAAACCCGCCCTGGCGAGGGGTACCCTGCACTGCATCGGAGCCACCACCATCGATGAATACCGCAAATATATCGAAAAAGACCCCGCCCTCGAGCGCCGCTTCCAGCCCGTGATGGTGCAGGAACCGAGCGTGGAGGACAGCATTTCCATCCTGCGCGGCATCCGGGAAAAGTATGAGGTGCACCACGGAGTGCAGATCACGGACAACGCGCTGGTTTCGGCGGCGGTGCTCAGCGAACGCTATATCTCGGACAGGTTCTTGCCGGACAAGGCGATAGACCTGATCGACGAAGCCTGCGCCAAGCTGCGTATGGAGATCGACTCCCTGCCCAGCGAACTGGACGAAGCCGAGCGCAAACTGCGCCAACTGGAGATCGAACGCCTTTCCCTCGCCAAGGAAAAGGACGCCCTCTCCGCTCAGCGGCTGGAAAAGATCAACCAGGAAATGGCGGAGCTGAACGAAGAGCGCAACGCCCTGCGCCTGCGTTGGGAAAACGAAAAGCAGATTTTTGAGAAAGCCCGTTCCCTGCGTGAGGAGCTGGACAACCTCAAAAGCGAATCGGAAAAAGCCGAACGCCAGGGCGATTACGAGACCGTAGCCAAACTGCGCTACGGCAGCATCAAGGAAAAGGAGGCGGAACTGGCTGAACTGAACAGCAAACTCAGCGCCGCTTCCGGTGACGCCGCCGATCCCCTGCTCAAGGAAAAGGTGGATGAGGATCTGATTGCCGAGGTGGTCTCCAAATGGACCAACATCCCCGTCTCCAAGCTGGTGCAGAGCGAGATGAGCAAGCTGCTGGGACTGGAAGAGATCCTGGGCCGCCGCGTCATCGGGCAGCAGGAAGGAATCACCGCCCTCGCCAATGCCATCCGCCGTTCCCGCAGCGGTTTGAGTGATACCAACCGCCCCATCGGGTCATTCATCTTTCTGGGCCCCACCGGGGTGGGAAAGACCGAACTCGCCAAGACCCTGGCAGCCTATCTTTTCGACAGCGAAAAAGCCATGCTGCGCCTGGATATGAGCGAGTTTATGGAAAAACACTCCGTCTCCCGCCTCATCGGCGCGCCTCCCGGATATGTGGGCTACGACGAAGGCGGCTATCTCACGGAGGGCGTGCGGCGCCGTCCTTACAGCGTTATCCTCTTTGACGAGATAGAGAAAGCTCACCCGGATGTCTTCAATATCCTGCTCCAGATTCTGGACGATGGCAGGCTCACAGACGGCAAGGGGCGCACCGTGGATTTCCGCCACAGCGTGATCATTATGACCTCAAACATCGGCTCGCAGGAAATCTACGACGCTGAAGACCTGGAAGCCCTGCGCCCTGAACTGATGAACATCCTGAAGCGGTATTTCCGCCCGGAGTTCCTCAACCGGCTGGACGATATCATCATCTTCCACCGCCTCAGCCGCGACAACATCCGCCAGATCGTGCAAATCCAACTGCAGCAACTGGCAGACCGGGTGCGCGAGAAGGGGATTGAACTGGAGTGGAGCGATGCCCTCGCCGATTACATCGCCGACGCCGGATACGACCCGCAATTCGGCGCGAGGCCGCTCAAGAGGCTGATCCAGAAGGAACTGGAGGATGCCCTGGCCAAAGCGGTGCTTTCTGGAAACGCGGGCCCCAGCATGAAGCTCGACTACCGCGACGGAAAGGTGGAAATCAACTGACAGTAAGCAATATACATAAGCCCGGCGTCAAAACCGGGCTTTTATTGTGGGTGACGGGGACGACTATTATCCATCAGACAACTGAACAAGCTCTCCCGTTTGCGCATCGATGTAAGCGGTACGCTGTCTTGCTGGCCCATAAGAGACTGATATACTAATTAGATGGCAGAGTCTATACTCCCCCTTGTCGGAAACATACTTAATGCCATTGTTTCTGACCTCACTCTGCCTCATTGATGAGCCGTCTTCTTCAGTATCCCCTTTCGCAATGACAAAGGACATTGTGTCGGGATAGCCCAGAACGTTTATATAATGCTGCCTCGCGGTCTCCACGGCTTGCTCAAATGTGTAGTTGACCTGGACTGGGGGAATGGGCTTGTATTCAATCGAAGGATCGATGGCTATATCGTTTGAATCCCGGTAATAACTGATTATCACATTACCACCAGATATAAAGCTATAGCCATTAACCAGTTGTTGGTAGATCGTGCTTGTATGGTTTTTATCGTGAACTATCCATGCTTTCGTAAGATTCAATCCCTCGAAACCTATGTAAGGCATAATCTTCCCCATGATGGAGTCAAATGCTTGCCGCGTTGCCAGGGTATCCGCCAGGTCAGGGAAACTAATACCTGGAAAACTGCCCCTGAAATGGCTTAGACAGTTTCTTTGATAGGCTCTGTCAACCCGTCCTGTAAATCCTGTTTCCGCCTTGAACTTCTCCGCCAATCTATCCAATTTGCGCGCCTTTTCCACGCGTTCATTTGCTTTGGCCCTGGCATCGGCATAAACTGCTGAAACAATGAGAAGCGCCAGCATCAGAAAGACTATGGCTTTTTTCATTACTTTCTCCTTATCCTTTGATTCCGGGTGTGTATCTGGACTTGTTCATCGAGCTGTCGCGATGTAACAGGTCATTGCGAGCAACCGCATTGTTTTCATCTTTTAAATGCAAGTCAAGTTCTTTTTTCAGTGGGAACTGTGCGGTTTGGCGATTCTATTGGTGGGGCGTTGTTGAGATGTATGAGCTCTAAAAGACTGGATCACGGGTCAAGCCCGGGATGACACGGCTTTATAGCTTAGCTTGTTTTGGTTTGCTTCCGGGCTGGTGGGAAAGCCTACTTGTTTTACCAAAGTAATCCGTAAATCAGTCAAATCCGTAAATCCGTATAAGATTGGCATGCAGGCATCATACGGATGAAACGGATTTCACGGATTAACGGATTAACGGATAAAGAGTTTTGTCCAGTGTTCAATCTCATGGCTAAAGACACCTTTCCATGGACTTTACATAGAACACGGATAACAGGATCAACAGGATCTTCAGGATGTTTATTGTGTAAATTGAAAGGGTGGAATAGTGGAAAGGAGGTGTCTCCGAAGCAAGCACCACCAGGCTATAAAGCTGTGTCATCCCGGCCTGCGAGCTGGGATCCAGTCTTTTGGAAACTACCACTCAGCCTCAAAACAAACCACACCAGACCCAAACACCCACGTCATCCGCGTTCCATATCCATTCCACCTTTTCAACCCCAAAAACAGGTGAAAAAAACAAGCCTTCCCGGGGAGAGAAGGCCTGTCGGTTATGGATGGTATTGGAGTGTCGTTTAATACATTCCGCCCATGCCGGGATTGGGCATTGGAGCGGGAGCTTCGGGTTCCTTGATGTCGGTGAGGATGCATTCGGTGGTCAGCATCAGGCCGGCGATGGAAGCGGCGTTTTGCACCGCGGAGCGCACGACCTTGGCGGGATCGATGATTCCGGCCTTGAAGAGGTCTTCATACTGGCAGGAAGCGGCATTGAAGCCCATGTGCCCGTCTTTGTATGTTTTCAGCTTTTCAACCACCACGGCGCCTTCTTCTCCGGCGTTGGCGGCGATCTGGTAGGCGGGTTTTTCCAGGGCTTTCATCATGATTTCCACCGCCATCTTCTCCTCGTGGGAGAGGTTTTTCATGTTTTTGAGGGCTTTGGCGGCATGGATCAGGGTCACTCCGCCGCCGGGGACGATGCCTTCTTCAACCGCGGCGCGGGTGGCGTGCAAAGCGTCATCCACGCGGGCTTTCTTTTCTTTCATTTCGGTCTCGGTGGCTGCGCCGATGCGGATCACGGCAACGCCGCTGGAAAGCTTCGCCAGGCGTTCCTGGAGCTTTTCCTTGTCGTAGTCGGAGGTGGTTTCCTCCACCTGGGCCTTGATCTGCTTGATGCGGGCGGCCACGTTTTCTTCGGAGCCGGCGCCTTCGCGGATGGTGGTGTTTTCCTTGTCCACCAGGACTTTCTTGGCGCGGCCGAGGTCGGCCATGGTGGCGCTGTCCAGGCGGCGTCCCATCTCTTCGGAGATGAGGGTGGCGCCGGTGAGGATGGAAATGTCTTCCAGCATGGCTTTGCGGCGGTCGCCAAAGCCGGGGGCTTTCACGGCGACTACGTTGAGCACGCCGCGCAATTTATTGACCACAAGGGTGGCCAGGGCTTCGCCTTCGATGTCTTCGGCGATAATGAGCAGGGGGCGTCCGTGCTGAGAGATTTCCTGCAGGATGGGCAGCAGGTCTTTGAGCACGCTTATCTTCTTGTCGTGGATGAGGATAAAGGGGTCTTCAAGCTCGGCGATCATCTTGTCCGGATTGGTGACGAAATAGGGGGAAAGGTAGCCGCGGTCAAACTGCATGCCTTCCACTTTCTCCAGGCCGGTGTCGATGGATTTGGCTTCTTCGATGTTGATGATGCCTTCCTTGCCCACGGATTCCATGGCTTCGGCGATCAGCCTTCCGATCTCGTTGTCGTTGTTGGCGGAGATGGAAGCGATCTGGGCGATCTCTTCGTTGCTCTTGATGGTCTTGGAAAATTCGTGGATTTTATCCACTACGACCTTGGTGGCCTTTTCCAGGCCGCGTTTCAGATACATGGGGTTCACCCCGGCGGTCACGTGCTTGAGGCCTTCCTCGATGATGGCCTGGGCCAGCAGGGTGGCGGTGGTGGTGCCGTCTCCGGCAACGTCGTGGGTCTTTTCCGCAACTTCTTTGCAGAGCTGCGCGCCCATGTTTTCAAATTCCCCTTCCAGTTCGATCTCTTTGGCGATGGTCACGCCGTCGTTGGTGATGGTCGGAGAACCAAACTTCTTGTCCAATACCACGTTTCTGCCGCGGGGCCCGAGGGTCACCTTCACGGCATCGGCAAGCTGATCAACGCCCTTCTTGAGTGCGGTGCGGGCTTCGTGTGAATACAGCATTTGTTTTGCCATAATAATTTAACCTCCATATTGAATAATCTTTTAAGTTTTACATTAGCAGTCCAAGGGACTGATTGCTAAAGTTATTATAAGCCGTTTTCTGTCAAGCACAAATTATTTTTTCCATCATTTTAACGTTGACAGATACACCCGCCCGCACCCAATGGCTCTAATAACCTTTCAACGCAGGTCTTATGAACAAACAGATTGAACACTTTCTTGCCCACTTTCTGCCCGAAATTGCCCGGATCGGCATCCAGGTGCTCTCCCAGCGCGAGATCGACTATGGACTGCAACTGCGTTTGGGCAGGGAGGGCGAGCAGACCACGCTCAATATCTACCACTCTGAGAAAAAGGGAATTAGCACGGTGCTCGGCAAGGGCTCGCCCAGCCAGTTGAAGCTTGATCTGGAACGCGTCTGCGAAGAGCTCGCGGAACCCCGCGTGCCCCTGCACGAGTGGGAAAGCTGGATCGGTTCGGATGAGTGCGGCAAGGGCGATTACTTCGGCGCGCTGGTGGTGGCGGCGTTCGCGGCGGACGAGGCCTGCCTGGAAGAGCTGCGCGCCCTGGGCGTGAAAGACAGCAAAAAGCTCAGGGATTCACAGATCAAGGCCATCGCCCTGGCTCTCTATGAACGCTTCCGCCCCCGCATCGCCTGCGTGATGATCAAGCCTTTGAAATACAACGAGATAATAGCCGACATGCAGAGCCGGGGGCAGAACCTAAACGACCTGCTGGCCTGGCAGCACGGCACCGCCATCCAAAAGCTGCTGGAGGCCTTTCCACTCACCCAGGGTGTGCTGGTTGACCAGTTTAGCAACAGCCGCAAGGTGCGCAGCCTGCTCAAAGCCCGCAAGGTGAGCCAGCCGGTGGAGGAAAGGCATGACGCGGAGAGGGATGCGGCAGTGGCGGCGGCCTCCATTATCGCCCGCTACCAGTTTTTGCAGCAGCGGGAGTCGATGAACCGCGCCTATGGGATCAAGTTCCCCCTGGGAGCGGGCAAGAGCGTCCTCAAAGCAGCCCAGGAATTTGCCGACAAATTCAGCCTGCAGCGTTTGGCGGAGGTTGCCAAGCTGCACTTTGTCACCAGCCGCAAGGTGCAGGAACAGGACATCTTTCCGACTTAAAAGATAGATTTACCCGGCTGTTAGCCGCTTCCCAAAACCTTTCCACCGGCAGTTGAACTCAGATCAGATCGTGGGGATAGGTATAGGGCAATCTCTGCAAGACCTCGTCCGTGCAGCCGCAGGTCAGCGCCAGGCAGGATTTGGCGGCGATGCTCTGTAATTCCGGGGTCAGGTAGCCCAGTTTGACCACGATCACGTCCTGGGCCAGGGGGTCGATACCCAAAGCATGGAATGGCTCCAGGTCGGTGAAGCCGATGTGTTTGGAGCTCAGGATCAGGTCGAATTCCTCCGTCCGGAAAAGGACAAGGGTGGCGGCATAGAGGCCAAAGTTCTCCGCCACGCGCAGCGGAACGCCCTGCAGTGCAACCGGTTGGCAATACAGGGTGTCAAAGTTACCGCCCACCCGGAGGGAGATTTTTTGCCCCCTATGTTCGGCGCAGATGCGGACAGCGTCCGGATCGTAGATACCGGCAACCGTGATGTTTTTACCCCGGGTGAGCTGGCGCAATTCGTTTGCCAACAGCGAAATGAGGGCGGTGTTGTCGGCAGTGGCGCCGGCGGTGGGGTTGTCGCCGGAATCAGAGACCAGCACTGGCTTGCAATCCTCTTGCAGGGCCAGCTTTAGTGCCTGTTCGGGGGGATAGGCGGGGACGGAGAAGCTAAATTCGTTACGCCGGGCGCGGAAACTGTCGCGTAACTGGCGGGCGCAGGCATCCGCCAGGGCCTGGTCGTATTGGGTGACCACCAGCGCGGTGACGCCGTTTTCCTCCGCGTCCGCCCAGGGAAAGCCCAAGAGCAGGGAGGCGGAGCAGACCCCCGGCCGCGCCTCAACCTCGCGCAGTTCGGCGATCAGGGAGCGCATCGGTTCGTAGTCGGTTTCGGATTTTTCCCCGGCGATCAGGCAATCCAAACGCGCGGCGCCCATCCGCAGCTTTGTCCCGGTGCTGAGCGACAAATCCGCCAGCCGTGCTATTTCCCATCCGGTTTCCCAGGCATCGATGTGCGGGGCTGTTTTGAAACCGACCAGGGCTTCCGTGCAGCGCAGCATGTCCCGGGTGACCGTGGCGTGCATGTCCAGGCCGCAAAAGAGGGGAAGAGAGGGGTATGCGGACTTGAGGGCGAGGAGCAGGTCGCTTTCCGCGGAACCGATCCCCCGCACCCGCATCGAACCGTGCAGGGCGAGCACGCAGGCGTCCACTGGCCCGGCTTCCCGCAGATAGCTGAAAAACTCATTTTTGAGCCTGCCGTAAAGCTCCGCGTCCACTTCGCCATTCGGCACCGCCCGGGCAAAGACCAGCGGCACAATTTCATATCCCGCATGTTCTTGGAAATAGGAGATGATCCCTTTGGCGAGCAAATAGGCATCCTGGTGAGCGTAGATTTCCCCGCGGCGGAAGATCAGGAAATCCTCTTCGCCGGTGACGAGGGGGCTGAAAGTGTTCGATTCGTGAAAGAATCCGCCGATGGCGATACGCATAAGCTTCCTCTGCAGTTAATTAACTTTTGTTGCCATATATCTGCCGCCCGTGCGATTATGTCAAGCAGGATGTATCCTTTCAACTTGCACGCGAAAGGAGGGCGGCTGATATTCTCAATTCTCTTGCAAACCAGGCGGATAAGCTCACCCATTTTCTTGACATTCGTATAAATAGACAGATATATTCCGCAATATGCTTCATAGCGCCCTTCCTTGCTACTACTGGATTTAGTGCCATCATCCTTAGGTCATCCTTATAAATTATAAGGTTGACCTAAGGAAGACCAGGGTCTGAGCGCCGGATGCAAATGAGAGCCACCCGCGAGCGAGGGGAAAGGGAAGTGGCTGACACATGGCCGCGCAATTATGGGCAAGTATATTTATATACTTGCCTTGGAATCCGCTTCCTGCCTGGCATGAAGGGGTCGTAGCACCTATATATATGGGGGGATAATTTGGTGGAAAGGTTCCTTGTGGTGGTGAGGTGGTGAGGTGGTGTCGTGATGATAGAATGCGGATAACAGGATCGACAGGATCAGCAGGATATTTGAAGGTGGAAAGGTGTCCCCGAAACAAGAACCATCAAGCTATATACCGTGTCATCCCGGGAAGCTGGGGTCCCCTCTGGGGTGGCTTACCCGGGATCCAGTCTTTTAGAATAATCATCCACAAATTACACAAATTAACACGAATTGAAAGAACAAGATAAGGACAAGGGTGCAGCTCGCAAATCAAGCGGCAAATCCTGAACCCCCATTATATCAATCTGCGGCAATCTGCGACTTTTATCCGCGTATATCTGCGAGAACCATGTGACCCGGGATCCGGTGCCTTGGGGTGGCAAAGTCCGTTTGCCACAGAGACCGGAGGTCTCTTCTAAACAGGCAACTCCATTGCCTCTGCCGAACAGACTTCGGCAGCCCCTTATTTGGCAGCCAAGAGGGGCAACGTCCAAGCGAAATCCAAAGTATCAGGAAAGACTTGCTGTCCAGCTACTCCATCTCTTCAAAATCGGCGGAATCCGCGTCGGGATCGGGCATAGTGGCGGCAAAGTCCAGCA
>DFUX01000048.1 GCA_002379855.1 Cloacimonetes bacterium UBA4175
TAAGGATGATGGCACCAAATCCAGTAGCAGCAAAGGAGGGAGCTATGAAGTAAAATAGGGAATGTAGGCATTATATGTTTGAAAACGCAAGTAATGCAATATCCGTTTTTGAATAGGGAACTTACTAATAATCAAGAGGCTACCCGCTCAGTTTGCATGAAATCCGAGTTTGAGGTTGACACAAACCGCTTGTCCTGATATTCAGTTTTTATGCTCAGCCAACCAGCAATGACGTCGGCTCGCAAGGCAATGCCGGTAAATAATGTTAATTTTTTGCTTCACACAATCTTAACAGAATAGAGAGGTCAACTTTAGCAGTGGCACAGATTCAGAACACACTATTGTCGATGGATAACGAGACCTACAGTCTGATCGTAGAGCAGCTTTCCTGCCTGGTGCAAGACAGCTTCAGCAACCTCAATATCCTCGATGAAGTTACCAATTCCATCCTGATCCGCGTCATTAAAATGCCCCTGCATGACGGGGATATCAGAAGCACCGTTAACGCGCTGTATCCCCGGGTGATAGAAGAACTTTTCGCCGGCTACCACAATACTGCTTACAGATATTGCCTGAAACGCAGCAAACAGGCTGACCTCTCCAATGACATCGCGCAGGAGACGATATACCTTCTGCTGACATCAAAAAAGCTGATCAACCAGGTTGAGTTTTGGGTCAGAAAGGTGGCTCACAACCTGCTTTGCAAACACTACAGGAACCTGATGGATGAAAGCAGGCTGTACCAGGAGCTTGTAAATGAAGCATCCCTGATAAATCAGATCACGAGTAACGAGGAAGAATTCAGCTTCAGCGGGCATGAAAAGCTTATCCCCGAGTCCGTATTGAGAGGAAGCAACTACGCCTCATATCTGAAATTGAAGCAATTTGACAACCTGGGGGATTACGCGAAGGCAAAGCGCATCAGCTACGAAGCTGCCAAAAGCATAAGCAAAAAAACCATCCGCAACCTGAAAGCCGAAATCCTGCTGGCGCTGGGGTGGCAGGCAAGCCCGGATATCCTGGATTACAGGCAATACAAATCCATACAAAGCTTTATCCGGAAGCTGCTCGCGGCAATAAACGGCACCGGAAAAGGGCTGGCTGATCTGCGCAAGCTGCACCCCGCTTTGCCGGAGGCGTTGGAGGGCTATAAAAGTGTGGATGATTGGGGTGTAACCATGCTTGGCGGGCGAAGGTTCCGCCTCTATCTCATGCATCTGGGAACGGAGCCATTCCCTCTGATGAGCACGGTTATCGTTACTATCAACAGCAGAAACCATGTTCAGGTGGAATCCTGCAAAAGAAACCAGCATGCGGGAACGCACAACATTCCTGCCAACGTGCTGATACCAAAGGAAAAAGGAAAAGCCTTGTGGCCTTATGACAGGATAGTTTCCCTGCTAAACGAAAAAAAACGCTAATCCGCAACCCCCATTCCGGGCATTTTGACACTTTAAGTATAGATAGATACGATGAGGAATGTCAAATTGAACATGAAACTGATACAAAACATCCAATAAGCAGGAAGCTGATATGAAGAAGCTTATACTGATGTCAATACTCCTGCTTTCCCTGTCGGCATGGGCGGCTACCAGGCATGTATCCCTGGATGGAACCCAGGCCTACACATCCATCCAGGCCGCCATCAATGACGCCCAAAGTGGAGATCTGGTATTGGTGCATCCGGGGCGTTACATAGAAAACATCGACCTCTCCGACAAACAGAATATTACCCTGGCCTCACTGGAATACACCACTGGAGACACCACTTACATAAGTACTACGATTATAGATGGCTCTGCCAATGTCACTTCCACGGTTCTCTTTTATGAGAATGCCGTAAATATAACCCTACGGGGGTTTTCAATTACCGGGGGCAGGGGATATGATTACTATAATGGAGCCTCACCGTACCAAGTCTTTGGGGGAGGCATCTTTTTCTATTCTAATTGCACAGTAACCTTGACTAACCTCAATATCTATGGAAACAAAGCATCAATAGGGGGAGGGGTAACTATACTCCAAACTAATAATGTCTCTCTTACAAACGTCAATATCTACAACAATATTGCTCGTTATCTTGGAGGTGGGCTTGCTATTGGCAGTTCCCCCCAAGGCGGGTCGCCGGCGATAATCTTTTCGCAAACCGAGAGGTGCAGCATCTACAACAATTTTGCCCAGTGGGGCATGGACATCCACTGGCATTACATTCACTATGGGACTGTTTCGGTCTATCTGAAGAAGTTCACTGTGCCCTCTTATGAGCGCTACTATGCCGATCACTATGACGCAGGTTATGATACAAGCCCCTACGTGGTCTTTGATATTCAGGAAGCCTATCTGCAGCCGGTTGACGCGGACATTTATGTAAGTCCCGATGGAAGTGATACAAATGATGGTCTTAGCCCTGCCACGGCCCTTAAAACCCCCTCCCTGGGCATGCAGAGGATTGCCAGCAATCCGGTTCATCCCCGGACTGTCCACTTGATGGCGGGCGAGCACCATAATGTGATGATGGATGAATACATCCCCATCGCCATGAAGGATTACACCATTCTGGGAGGTGTATCCGAATCACAAACGAGGCTTTACGCCGAAAACCTGATTGAAGGAACGGGAGTGGTCACCATGGGCATCCGGCGGTATGGGATGCGGATGAAAAATGTGTCAATCACCACGAGCATGGCATCCGCGCTCTTCAGTTGGGAGATCTTTGATTGCCACTATGAAAACATTACTGTGGAGAACTCATCCGTTGGTATGTGGACAATTGCCTTGGGTTATATTAATAGTGAATTCACTATGAAAAATATCACAATGAGAAACAATGTAGCTCAATACTACGACTTTGGTATGAATCTAAAGGGCGCGGTAATCAATCTCGACAACATAGTCATCATGGACAGCAAGGTTCCCGAGATGCCTGGTTATTGGGATCAGGGCTGTGGGGCTTTTGACATCGCGGTGCGTGATACCTTGGTCGTCAGGAACAGTCAATTCATCAACAACACCCACTATTCCAGAGATGGGTTTGGGCATTTTTGTACTTATTCTGGTCCCCAATTCAGCCCGGTGATCACATTTGACAACTGCCTCTTCGCCAACAACCGCACCTATGGCGGGACAAGAGACATAGACATATTCTTTGGCCAGAGCGTTGATTTCATCAACTGCACCTTTGCCAATAACTCCGGCAGTTATCCGGATTATCTGCTTATCGGAACCAATGAAAACCGGATCATCAACTGCATCTTTTCAAACAACAGCAACAGCTATGACATCCGTACTACAGCTCAAACTACCATAGAGAATTGCCTTTTCAGCAGATCGGCCAACATGTATCGGGTTTACCAAGATGCATCACTGACGTGGGGGGACAACAATCTCACCGGCGCAGACCCATTGTTTGTGGGAGGAGAGCCTGAGAACGCAACATATTACTATCTCTGTGCGGATGATGAAAATGGATACTCACCCGCCATAGATGCCGGGACTACCAGTAGTTATTTGCTCCCCCAAGGCTATACTGTGCCACTCTATGACGCATTTGGCAATCCCAGAATACATGGAGCGGGAATAGACATAGGTTGTTATGAATCTCCCGGATACACTGGTGTCGGGGAAGAGGTCAGCCCCTCGGTCAGCGTCCTCCGGTTGACCAACTACCCCAATCCGTTCAATCCCAGCACCACGATCAGCTACAGTGTTCCCGCTGACGGCAATGTTACGCTCACCATCTATAACGCCAGGGGCCAACTGGTCAACACGTTGGTGAGTGAGCCGAAAGCCAAAGGCAATTATCAGGTGGTCTGGAACGGCAAAGACTCGGGGGGCAACCCCGTTGCTTCGGGCTTGTATATCACCCGCTTAGTGTCGGGTGGCAAATCCATTGGCAAGAAAATGTTGCTGATGAAGTAGCGACACCTGGCAGGCTGGGATGACACGCAAATCCGGTCTGTGCGTTATCTAACGACATGGTCTCACATTGGGTTAAGGAAAGAGAATCGGTATCACAGAACAGCGGATACTTTGAAAAAGTGCCTTGGTTCCGTGAAATGGTCAAGTGGGATTCTCCAGACATTGCTTTCCACCGGATCAAAGACTCCCTCTGAACCAATGTCGGTATATTGCCCGTAGGGATCGGTGGAACCAAATATACGGTAGGACGCCGCTCCGGGCACAGGTGTGATGGTCAGCTTCAGGTTTGAGCCTTCCAGGGCCAGCGTGGCTGTGCCTTCCACATGCGCGTGGATGGTGATGGCGTTGCTGGTCACGTTGTAGGGAACGCTGAGCTCGGCAGAATTGACAGTTACCGAGAAATTGGGGTAGTTCTGGTCAAAATCCATGCCATTGAAGCCAAGTGTTATCCGCGCCGTGCTTGCGTTCACATAGCTGACACTGGCGACGCTCAGACCCGCGGGGGCGTTGTTGAGAATGAAGTTGGCGGCAAGTAAAGTCGCGTCGGTAAAGGTGGCATTGGAGAGGGTCAAAGTGAGTATGGAGCCAGCCAGGTTGATTTCTTCGAGGGTCTGGGAAGGGGTGATGATTGCCGAAGCCGTGACAGGCTCATCCAGAACCACCTGAAGATAGGGCGACCACATTCCGTAATCATCCTCGAAATAAGAACGCAAGCGGTAATAATAGGTTCCGCCAGCTTGGAGTCCTGTAACTGAACGGCTGGTGGCAAGGTTCACATTCAGGTTTGAATAAGCCGTAACAAGATTGGTGAAAAGGCTGTCGGTTGCCACCTGAAGATAATAGCGTGTGGCTGTGATGGGAACGCTCCAGTTGGCGGTGAAGCTGGTGGTGCCGATATCGGTGTTGAAGAGCGGACAGGGCGCCCAGATGCGGGCCGCGTAGCCAGGCATATCGATGAAGGGATTGCGGTTGCCCTGGCGTTCGGCGATCCTGTTGTTGCGGCGGACTTCCCAGGCATCGGGCGGGTCGGCTACGTGCCATTGCAGCAGGGTGGCCAGTTTGCCGTAATAGGGAAGGTTTTGGCTTGCATCAGAATAATCGTGGTCCACAAGCTCAAGATCGTAGGAAGTGTCCGTGCCTTCATAGCGAACCGCCATATACATGATGATGCGGGCAACGTCGCCTTTGTCCTCGGGACGCGGTTCCCAAGTGTTATATGTCTGGTAGCAACCGGTGGCGCCGGTGTATCCGGGAGGCGGGGAGTCGTCTGTTACGGCAGTTCCCCCATTATCGAAGTCCTTGTTGCTCTTGGAGGAATTCACGGTCGCGTCGCAGGGTCTCAGATGGTGGAGGTCGGTGCCAGCGGGGGCGTTGTCGCCAAAACCGCCATGGCTTTTACTCCAGGTGTGTTCCTTGTTCCAGTCTGATGCGCTGCCGCCATACGAATCCGCGTCAATGCTCCAGCGGGTGTAGATCTCGATGACGTTGTTGGGGTTGTTGGGATCCTGGTCGGTGTATTTGAGTTGAGTGGTGGCGGCGGTATATGAGTATTCTGTGGTGTGGGTAGTGCGCAGCAGGTCGTGGAGCAGGCCTTTGATGGTGGTTCCATAACCATAGATGCCAGCGTAATAGCCAGTTCCAGGCGAGCTGGTGGTGCTTATGGACTTGGGGTTGTTGCTGGCTGTGGTCGTCAGATAGCGGGTGTCGATGCCGGTTCCGTTATACTCATAGATCCTGAACCAGTAAACGGTGTTTGGGGTGAGGTTGGTGACCGTGCAGCCATTGAAGGGGTCGCCCTCGAGGTATTCAGTGGCTCCGTTGTAAACCACCTGTTCGCCAGATCCGGTGTAGAAGGTGTTCGCGGCGGGGCTACTGCCGTCTTCCGGTGCTGTAAAGCTGTTGCTGGTATTGATTTTGACCACCCGGTAAGCGCCGTTGCCGGTGGACCATTCCAACGAGATTGACGTGTAAGCCGGGTAACCAGTTATGCTGTGAGCCTGGATCGTGGGGGCGTTGATGCTTTCGCTGGTGACCACTCCGTTTACCGCCAGATAGACTGTGGTGGCACCAGTGCTGGAGTGTGCCAGGCTGCCGCTGTAAGTTCCGCTGCTTGCCCCGCTTAGGCGCACCCAAACCTGACCGTTGAAGGAGGGGGATACGCTGGCTGCCCCCGTGGTATAATTGTTTCCGCCATCGGCCGAGAGTTCAAATCCCGCCGGAATGGCGATGCTGACATTCTGGCTCAGGTTGGCCGAAGAAAGGGTGTATGACTGAGCGGCAGATGGAGTGCCCTCAGATGTGGAAAATGGATTGAGGGTTCCGTAAACATAGATGGAGGGGGCTGTGCTGGAGGTGGTGGTTACTTCAATGGTGTTGGAATTCGCGCTGGTTCCATAAGGGTTTACCGCCCTGACCAGATATTTGTACTGAGTGTTTTCAGCGAGGCCGGTGACCGTATAGCTGCTTACATTGCCCACATCCAGGTTCTGGTAACCGGGAACATAGCTGATGGCTCTGCCGCAACTGTGTGAACCAAGGTAAGTAGCTGTATCGACAGGATAGAAATCCCACTCCGTTGTCAGGGTGGGAAAGCCAGAGGCTGGATTTTGTGTGATACCTGTGGAGACTGACGCTTTTCTGACCAGGGTTTGGTCTTTGGTTATGTTCGGCGGCGTGCCCCAATAATTACCCGGGTCTTCGCCGATTTTTCCAAAAATATCAACATAGCTGTCTGTGGATATTTTGTATAGAGCGACGGCATCATTTCCATTGAAGTTAACTGAAGAATTATCAATGGCAGTCACTCCAGGGGGCAATGTGAGTTGAGCCGCGCTGTTTTGATAAACAACGCAGGCCCCGCTGGCGATCGTTCCAGAAAGCTGAACGTTGCCAGCCGGAGTTGTGGAACCATTATAATAGGTCTGCAGCCTGTAATCAGACAGGTCAATCGAGGAATCAGTTCCATTAAAGACCTCAAGATACTTGTTATTGCTGCTGCCTTCCACGTATTCGGAGATAAACAGATCCTCAATATTCGAGCCCGTGAAGACATCCAGCCGATAGGAAGTGGCGTCGTCCACGGGAGTCCAATTGGCTGTGAAACTTGTGGGGCTGACATCGGTGGCGGCCAGTGCCGTTGGAGCCTGTGGGGTGGCTCCGCTGGTAACGCTTCCACTGCAGGAAACTGTTTTGTTCGCAGCACCCGAGGCGGACAGGGTGATGTTCCTGTTGAAGTATTCTCCAACGTTGAGACCAGCTTTCAAGCGTACATAGATTGTCGTGGCCGGAATGCTGGATTTTGTTGGCGAAAGCACGATCGAAGCGCCAAAGCCGCTGCCCGAAGAAGCCGATATTTCAAACTCAGCCGGAGCGGTCAAATTGATGTCTGAATAGACATTCTGCCCGCTGACAGTGAAAGTTTGTTCCCCGGAAGGCCCCAATCCATACATATAGGTAAAGCCGGAGAGGGTGGCAGGGGAGACTGTGATCCCGGGAGCTAAAACCGAGCCTCCGCAGACCACGTTTTGAGTATCGGCCCCCATGGTGGAGACGCTGATGTTTTCCCCCTGATAATCCTGGGCGGGCAAACCTGCTTTCAACCTCACATAAATGTTTGTAGCTGGCACTACTCCACCAACAGGAGCCAGGGTGATGGGATTGGCGGCCACAAACCCAGTCCCTTCCGAGGTGGATATCTCATAGTGTTCTGAAGGGGAGATGGTTATACTCTGGATCAAATCGGAGCCACTCACGCCGAAATGCTGCTGAGGCGAGGGGCCATTGTTGAGAATGTAGTAAAACCCCGACAGTTCAAGGGGTTGAACATTCAGGTAAGAGACGTGGTTGGGGGTAACCTGCACCGCGATATTGTCGAAGAAAGCTGTTTGATTGGCGCTGGTGGAGCCTTGCCAGTAAGCTCCCAGATAGCCCAAAGCGGTCGAAGTGTAGGTGCCGTCAACCACCGTCCCCTGAGAGACCAGGGTTCCGCTTTGGGGATCAGAAAAGCCGGATGTGCCGTCATTACGAAGAAACAGTTCCCAGGTATCGGTTTCCGGACTGTAGGTGACTTTGACGCTCAGGTATTCATTCCCGAAATCAGTCAGTCCGCTGGTGTTGCTGGTGATGATGTTGGTAAAAGAAGTGATACCTGTGCTGTATCTTACCAGCCTGAGCGGGTCGGTGGAGCCTGACTGTCCCAAGGCAAGGGCGTAGCCCGTACCGTTGTTGTTAGCCGTTGTGGAAGTTCCTGCCAGGATGAACGCCACGCCGTAATTGCCGCTGCCAAAACCTGATGGATCGGTTCTTACCTGCCTGAGGTTCACATACCAGCTTATCTGGCCGTTGGTCGATTTCAAAGTCGGGTTGTAGGGAGAGGCAAAGCCGCCGGTGGGAGTGCTGGCAAAGACCCATCCCGCAGCGTTTGCTGCACCGCTGGCGTCGTTACTTAGTTCCAATTGGGCAGGGTCTGTATTGCGCCGGGCGCCCCAATCAACCCCAGAACGGGAAACAGAAAATGCGCTTGAACCAATCTGGCCGCCGGTGGTCCAGCTTGTATTCTGATGGGTGGAAAAATCGTCCGCAAAGACCGTGATTTGCGCGTAACAAAAAGCAGCGGTCAGCAGCAAGGTGAAGACAAATATGTGTTTCAACATGTTAACTCCATCAATTGCGAAAATAACGTGCATAAAAAACGATTGCCGGGGCAAGGCCGGAACCTTCGGCGCCCCAAACGCGCACAAAAGCGACGTGATACTTTTTTGAACCGGATTTCCCGTCAAGACATAATAGCTACGGCAGGCTCCAATATCGATTTGCACAGCTTCCACTCCAGAAGCAAACTTGCATTGGGGAAAGGCGCAGAATGCCTTATCCACTGCCAAAAAACGCTTTGGATTTAAAGACGAACAAACTATTTGCTTGACAGCGAGGAATTAAATAAAATATTGGTCAAAGACCATATAATAAGAGGTGTAAAATGGGTAGAATTATACGTTATCTACTTATTGCTTTTGTATTGTTGGGTTTGTACCCGGCATTATTAGCTTTTGACAGTACGCTCACTTTCCAGGGTGGTACGGCTATTCCCGAAAGTGATACAGACGGTGAACACAACTACAATTTCTCAGGCGGCGTGTCTTGGGAAGCATGGATGAAGGACTACATTTCCTTGGGTTTGAATCCCTACTTCGGCAATTTGAGAACCAAATCGCTGGACGATAACGGCCTGGGACGTGGTTTCAGATCATCGGTTGAAGGTGTGGACTTGTTCATGAAACTCCGTCCCACCAGATATTTGGCGCTGAACTTCAGCGATGAGGCGGTAATCAACAGGATTTCCCCCTTTGTGACGGCGGGATTTGGCGTTGCACACCATGGCAGCGACATCTACAAATATACTCCCGCGCAGCAGCATGTTGGTACCCGGATCAATGATTATATGTTTGTGCTGCCGCATCTGTCGGCTGGCTTGAGTTTTTTGACCAAATGGGATTTCAACATCGACCTGGGCTTGAAATATGAGCATACAACCACTGACCGGATCGATGGCATCGAAAACCCCGATGGCATAATGGATGGTTATTACCTGCCGTATATAGGCATTGGCATCAACTTCCGCGAAGTGAAAGATACCGACGGCGACGGAATCCCGGACAAGAGAGACAAAGACCCTTACAATCCGGAAGATTTTGACGGCTTTGAGGATGAAGACGGCGCTCCCGATCCCGATAACGACGGCGATGGCATTCCTGATGTCCGTGACGGCGCCCCCAATGATCCCGAAGATTTTGACGGATTCCAGGACAACGACGGCATTCCCGATCCTGATAACGATGGCGACGGCATTCCTGATGTCCGTGACGGCGCCCCCAATGATCCCGAAGATTTTGACGGATTTGAGGATGAAGACGGCATTCCCGATCCTGATAATGACCAGGATGGAATCCCAGATGTCAGGGACAAGGCTCCCGGCACTGACGAGACCGTAAGGCTGGGCATCGATACCAAGGAAACTTACAACAACTACCAGGATGAAGATGGAGTCCCCGACATCGCCCCGGAAGTAAAAGACAGCGATGGCGACGGCATTCCTGACGACCGTGACGGCGCCCCCTATGATCCTGAAGATTTTGACGGCTTTGAGGATGAAGACGGCATACCCGATCCCGATAACGACCAGGATGGAATACCGGATGTCAGGGACAAGGCTCCCGGCACCGACGAAACTGTAAGGCAAGGCATCGACACCAAGGAAACCTACAACGATTTCGAAGACGAAGACGGGGTTCCGGATGTGGCGCCCAAGCCAGTGGAGGAGGCAGTCATGGAAGAAGACCTGAAGCTGCACGTAGTCCACTTTGAAGTTAACGAAGATGTCCTGACCAAAGAAGACAAAGAATTCCTGGGCAGAGTGGCGGCTTCCATGAAGAAGCTTCCCAAAACCCGTATCCTGATTCAAGGCCACACCGATAATACCGGCGGCGACGCGATCAACGTTCCCCTGTCCCTCAACCGCGCCAAAGTGGTGAAGGAATACCTTGTGAGCCTGGGTATTGCCGCGGATCGCATGGAGGTAAAGGGATTCAGCTCCGAAAAACCGATTGACACCAACGACACACCGGAAGGAAGAGCGAAGAACCGCAGAGCCGACATGGTCATAATCAAATAACCACAAACCAACAACCATAGATAAAAAGGACCTGTTCTCAGGTCCTTTTTTTATGCGCGGAAAGGTGCTATGGCGAGTACCGTAAAAGTACAGGCGGTCGCTGAACCGCCTTTTATCACCCTTTCACGACCTTTTTCAAAAGACAGGATCACGGGTCATACGGTTCACGCAGATTTTCGCGGAGAAAAGGCGCAGATGAACGCGGATTGGG
>DFUX01000011.1:0-15345 GCA_002379855.1 Cloacimonetes bacterium UBA4175
ATGATGCCTGGCATGCCAATTTTATACAGATTGACGGATTAGACTGATTGTGGGATTATTATTGTAAAACAAGAAGGCTTTACAGGCAGCCCGTCGTTATTCTTGTGCGTTCCCAGAGTTAGACCAGGGTCAGCAATGTCCGTCTTTATCGTAGTTTTCACTAATACAAATAATTAGGCGGTCTGTCTGATAATCTGTCTGTTGAGATTATCGGCAAACCGCCTGAAAACTGGTCGGGATGACAGGATTTGAACCTGCGACCACTTGAACCCCATTCAAGTACGCTAGCCGGACTGCGCTACATCCCGGACCTTGAAACCTAAAAAAAGGAGGGGCTGATTTTGACAAGCAAAATTTGTGTTTGACAGCCACGGCTGCTCCCCAAGGATGGTGCCGATATAGACTAAACGCAGCCTCCAAAGGGATTTGGCAGGCCAGAATGAAATGAGGAGAGAGTTGTGAGCCTTGTCCGGGCACAAGACCTGGCTTTGGAATTTGGCGGCAATTACATCTTGCGGGATGTGAATTGCAGCCTGGAACAAAACAGCCGCGTGGGGCTGATCGGAGCCAATGGCTCTGGAAAAACCACTCTGATCAAGCTGATCATGGGAATTCAGCAACCCACATCGGGCGCCGTTGTAAAAGCCAGAAACTGCAAGATCGCCTATCTGCCCCAGAATTTCAAGCTGGATCAAAACCGCCTGTTGCTGGACTATGTGAAAGATTCCCGTCCCGACCTGCGTGAGCTGTCACAGCAGATAGAGAGTCTTTCGCAAGCACTGGCGGACGGATACAGCGAAAGTTTGGAAAACTCTCTCAACGCCAGGGTGGAACACTATACAGCCCTGGGCGGGTATGAATTTGACAATGAGCTTAAATACGTGCTCACATCGCTGGATTTCCCTCCCACTGAATGGCACAAACGCTGCGGAGATTTCAGCGGAGGAGAGCAGACCCGCATCTGCCTGGCAGCTATCCTGCTTCAGCAATATGACCTGCTGATCCTGGACGAGCCCACCAATCATCTCGACCTTGCCATGATTGACTGGCTGGAAAAGTATCTGCTCAAGCAGACTAAGCCTTTTCTGGTGGTGTCGCACGACCGGCGTTTTCTGGACAACACTGTCAGCACAATCTGGTGCTTGCGCCAGGGCAGTATTTCCATCACCAAGGGCAATTACTCTTCTTTCAAAGCCGCGGATGAGATCGCCCGCCTGTCGCAACAACGCGAATATGAAAGGCAGCAAAAGTTCATCAGCGAAACCCAGGCCTATATCCAAAAGTTTATAGCGGGAACCCGCAGCGGCTCGGCAAAAAGCAGGCTCAAAATGCTCAACCGCCTGGAGATCGTAAAAAAGCCTGGAGAAAAAAAAGCTCTGAAGATCGAACTGGCTGTTTCCAAACGCAGCGGAAACGACATCTTTACCCTGAAAAACCTGAGCTTCGGCATTCCCGGAGTTCGCGAGCTGGCCAGGGACATCGATCTGAAGGTGCATTACCAGGACCGTATCTGCGTTATGGGTCCCAACGGCTGCGGAAAGACAACCCTGCTCAAGATTCTGTTGGGCGAACATGAGATCAGCGGGGGCACCCTCAAGACCGGGGCCAGCCTGGATGTGGGCTACTTCGACCAGCATCAGGTTCAGCTTGCGGAAGACCTGAGCGTGATGGATACTATCTGGCAGTTGGTGCCCCATGCTCCCCAGGGATACGTGTTGAGCTGGCTGGCGCGGTTTGGTTTCAGGGGGGATGAGGTGGATAAAATGGTAAGCGTCTTGAGCGGAGGCGAAAAATCCCGCCTCTACCTCTGCCAGTTGATCCACCAGAACCCCAACCTGCTGATCATGGACGAACCTACCAACCATCTGGATATAGACATGGCGGACGCCTTGCTGGAAGCGTTGAAACAGTATAAGGGCACAGTGATCTTTGTCTCGCACGACCGCTGGTTTCTCAGCGAGCTGGCCAGCAAGTTTTGGGTGTTTACCAAAGTATCTGATGCCCATGGAATTCATACCACCGTCGTTGAACCGGATTGCGATTGGCAGCAGGCCATCGCTCTGGCTTTTTCGGAACCGGAAAAGGAAAAGACCGTAGCCCCGCCCCGGGAAAAGAAAAAAAAGATCAATCCCTGGTATCTGGAACAGCTCCATCTGCGGATCGAGGAACAACAACAAATACTGGCCAGGCACAAAAACGATCTGGAATCCATCCACTTCCAGCTTTCAGACTCCGCCACCTACAACGATCAGGGCAGGGTGCTAAGTCTGCAAAAAGAAATGTCCAGCCTGGAAGAGCAGATTCAGGCTATCCAGACCCGTTTAAACGAACTTGAAGACCAGTATCTGATACAGAGTTATGAAGAAAGCTAAACGCATCGGCTTCACGACCTCATTCCCGGTGGAGGTGATCTTTGCGGCGGGTCACATCCCGGTGGATCTGAACAACATCTTCATCGAGGGCAATGCTGCCCAGCACATCCGCAACGCGGAACTGAAAGGATTTCCCCGCACCCTCTGCGCGTGGATCAAAGGCAATTTTGACGCTGCCCTCGCGGCAAATCTGGATGAGGTGGTGGGAATAGTGCAGGGAGATTGTTCCAATGGCGCTTCCCTCACTTCGATGCTCAAGGAAGAAGGCCTGCCCGTGTGGCACTTTTCCTTTCCTCAGGAGCGGGATTATACGGAACTGGACAAAGAGATCGCCAAGCTGGAAGAGCATTTTGGGGTGAGCCGGGTTCAGACGCTGCAAGCCAAGCGACGGCTGGATTCGATCCGGAAAAAGCTGGCCGTTCTGGATGGATGGACCTCTCAGGAACGGCTCGTAAGCGGCAAGGAAAACCACATCTGGCTGGTGAACTCTTCAGATTTCTGGGGTGATCCTGACAGGTTCGAGAGCGAATTGGACGCCTTCCTCAAACAGGCCTCGCGAAGGCAGCCCATAGCCTGCAAATACCGCTGCGCCTACCTTGGCGTACCCCCTATCTACAGCGACATCTACGACCGCCTGCGCGATCTGGATGCCGACGTGGTCTTCAATGAGGTTCAAAGGCAGTTCTCCATGCCCCCGATTGGTGATGATATTGTGCAGCAATATCTTGCCTATACCTATCCCTACAGTGTGTTTGAGCGTCTGGAGGATATCCAGACCCAACTGCGCGAGCGGCGCGTGGATCTTGTTTTCAGCTACACCCAGGCTTTTTGCCATCTGCAGATCGACAACATCCTGCTGAAAAAGCACCTCGATCTGCCCTTCCTTACTTTGGAAGGGGACCAGCCAGAAGAGTTGGACAGCAGGACTCTGTTGCGGCTGGAAAGTTTCTTTGAGGTGCATGGATGAAGAGGGTCGCCCTGGGCATGAGCGGCGGCATCGACTCCACCGTTTGCGCCCTGCTGCTCCAACAAAGCGGATATGAGGTGATTGGCGTCACCATGTCCATCTGGGATGAAAACAGCGTCCGGGGCGAGATCAGCGGCGGTTCTTGCTTTGGCCCCCAGGAGAAGGAAAACCTCGTGGCTGCCCTGATGGCTTGCGCGAAACTGGGAATCGAACACCATATAGTTCCCTTGCAACGGGAGTTTGCGACCTGTGTTTTGGACTATTTCCGCTCTACATATCTGGCAGGGAAAACACCCAATCCCTGTGTTGTCTGCAACCAAAGCGTCAAGCTTGGCTTTCTGCCCCGGCGCTTAAAGCAACTCGGCATACCCTTCGATCTTTTCGCCACCGGCCATTATGTGCGCAACGATTATTCGGAGCAGACCGGGAGATGGCAGCTTCGGAAAGCCAAAGACCCCGGCAAAGACCAATCCTACTTTCTTTGTTATCTTACTCAGGAGCAGCTTGCCAACACGATCTTCCCCCTGGGGAACCTCACCAAGAGGGAGATACGGGCTCTGGCTGCCATGCATGGCATGGACTTTATCCTAAGCAGAAAAGAGAGCCAGGACTTCCTTGGCAGCGACCAGTATCCCCTGCTTTTCCCGGATGATTCTTTTGAACCGGGAAACATGGTCGATCCAGAGGGTAAAATAGTGGGAACCCACAAAGGCATCATCCATTATACTGTGGGCCAGAGGAAAAACCTTGGCTTGAGCGGAAAACCTGAACCCTGGTATGTCATTTCCCTGGATGCGGCAAGCAATCAGGTGTTGGTGGGGCCCAAACAGTATCTGTACAAGGACAGACTGACCGCGCAACGTGTCAACTGGCTTTCGATCGACAAGCCTGACAGGGAAATACGGGCGGAAGCCAAGATCCGTTTTGGCCATGATGCCGCTCCCTGCCAGATCACCCCGACCGCGGGAGATGAAGCGGAGCTTGTGTTTGACACTCCTCAACTCTCCATAACCCCTGGCCAGATGGTGGTCTTTTATTCTGGTGACCTGCTACTTGGTGGCGGCATGATAAAGTAATATTCACAGCTCGGATGCAACACCCCTTAATCAACCAACCCCTTACATTCCAAACGCATATCAAGCCTGATATATTCTATTTGACACAAAGCAGTGAGGAAAAAAGAGTGGGATATCATGAAGACAGTAAAATGGGATCTTGACCTCAATCCTGAGCAGCTTGCAACGCAGAAGGGTTGGGCTTTTTTCTGCATACAGGGTGACTCAGGTCCCCTGTTGTGCGGCTACACGCCCAATCTGGCTAAACGCCTGAGCCTGATTCTCAAGAAAGCTGAGGAAGAAAACAATTACCGTCAGATGAGCCTGCAAGCAAGATCCTTACAGTATGAGATTTTTTCCCAGGCAATGCAGGCTCTGCTGCGCCATAAGGTCTATTGCCTGCAAAACCAACCTGCTTTCCAGAGCAAAATCCTCCCCTGGGAAAACTACTGCTATCTGGCTTTGGATGCCTATCGTTTTCCCTTTGTGAGCATGCAGTCATACACCGATGACGACTGGCTTTACATTGGCCCCTGGCGCAGCCGGTTCATGTTGGCAGACGTCATGGACAGCCTTTCGCGCATCTTGAAAATCCCTTTTTGCGAGACGGGCACTTTTCCCTGCCACAAGCTTGATAGCCAGGTCTGCAAAGGCTATTGCCTGGCCCTGCAAGAAGGGCTTTCGCAAAAAGCAAAGCCGGATTTGGGCAAGCTTCAGACGCTGTTGGAAGAAGCCTTTACACATCCGGATAATGGCATTTTGGAACTGGTAGCCAAAGAACGGGACAACTACTTCAATGATCTGGAGTTTGCCAAGGCAGATTTACTGAACGATGAAGTGGAAATCTTGAAAAAGTACCGTGAATGGCTTGAATTTCTCATCGCCAGCAAGTCGATAGCCCTGGATGGGCCGGATTTTTCCGTGGAAGGTGGAATGCTGAGAACCTGTAATCTGGATGGCAAACTCTATGAGTTTACGCGGCCCGCGCCATCGTTCAGGCCCAACGAAAAACTGGCGCTGAATCTGCAGGATGTGGATGAGGCGTGGATTGTTTATCAACACCTAAAAACGAACCAAGGATCAATATATGTATCAAGAGATCAGTGAATTAGAGATTGTAAAGAACAGCAAACAGGGCAAGGTGAGAGATATCTATGACCTGGGCAGTGAGCTTCTGATAGTGACCACCGACCGCATCTCCGCCTTTGATGTGGTTTTCGCGGAGGAGATTCCGGGAAAAGGGAAAATACTTAACCAGATCGCCCTGCACTTTTTTGAGCTAACCAGGGATATCGTGCCGAACCACCTGATCAGCGCGGAAGTTCAGGATTATCCGGCAGAATTCGCTGAGTACAGGGACTACCTGGAAGGCCGCAGCATGCTGGTGAAGAAGACCCGGGTGATCCCCTTTGAATGTATCGTTCGGGGCTACATCAGCGGCTCTGCCTGGGCTGAATATGCCGGGAACGGAACCGTAGGCGGCATGATGGTGGCTGAGGAACTGAAGGAAAGCCAAAAGTTTGCGCACCCTCTGTTTACGCCATCCACAAAAGCTGAAGCCGGGCACGACGAAAACATAAGCTACCGTGAGATGCTTCATTGCATGGATGAGCGGATAGCGGTGTTTTTGAAGAACAAATCGCTGGCAGTTTATAACTTTGCCCATGAGATGCTGCTCAAGGCGGGGATTATTCTGGCGGATACCAAGTTCGAATTTGGCACCATAGGAAACCAGATCTACCTGGTTGACGAGATCCTGACTCCAGATTCATCAAGGTTCTGGCCCGCCGAGAGCTACGAAGTGGGAAAAAGCCCCGCCAGCTATGACAAACAATATATCCGCGACTTTCTGACCCAAAGCGGTTGGGACAAACAGCCTCCTGCTCCCCATTTACCAGATGAGGTGATCCGCAAAACCCTGGATAAATATGAGCAGATCAGAAAAATAATCATTGGAGATTGAGAGCCGCATGATGACAACGATTTGCCTCGTCGATGACGAAGAAGAATTGATTTCGAACTTGAAAATAGAGCTTGAATCGCTGCGTCCGGACTGGAGGATTCTGGCATATTCCAATGGTATGGATGCTCTCAGGCAGATAATCCAGGGCAGGGTGAACCTGCTGGTCACCGATATTGCCATGCCCGATATGGACGGATACGAGTTGTATTGGAGAGTCAAAGACCACGACCCCTCGATTCCCGTGATCATGATGACCGGATTCGGGTATGATCCCAACCATGTGTTGGTGAGGGCAAAGTCCGATGGCCTCAAGGATGTTCTGTATAAACCTTTCGACACCGAGAGGCTAATAGAGCTTATCAATCGCAAACTCACAGAAGGGAAGTGATTTGTCCAGCCAGGACTTGATATCCCGACATTTGTTGCGCAGATCCTGGCTGAGCAGGGCGTTGATCCCGCTCTCCCAAATCAACGCCTTCTATCAGAGGATACGCAGGAAAAAAGCGGCGCAAAGCGCCTGGCGAGCCCCCTGCAAGGTGATCAGCATCGGCAACATCACCAGCGGGGGCAGTGGCAAGACCCCTTTTTGCATATATCTGGCCCAGTTGCTCCAGACAAAAGGAATCGCGATGGCGGTCTCGCACAGAGGCTACAAGGGCGCGTTTGAAAGCACTCCCACCCTGATCTCCAGGGGAGCCGGTTCCCTCTACGATGTATCTGACACGGGAGATGAAGCCGGCCTGATAGCCAACCGTCTGCCGGGGATTCCGGTTGTGGTTGGAAAAGACAGGAGAGCGGCCCTAACTCTGCTGCTATCGCAGTTTCCAGCAACCGACGTGGTGATCCTGGACGATGGTTTTCAACATCAGAAAGTGGCGCGGGATATGGATTTTGTCTGTTTCGACTCTCAAACCGGCCTGGGCAACGGGTTGTTGCTGCCGGCAGGTTATCTGCGGGAGCCTCTCGACGCCATCGCTCCCGATGATGTATTAATTGTGAACAATAAAGGACAGCGGACTCCCAGTCCAGCCTTCCTGGCTCAGTTAAAAAAACAGTCTGAGCAGTTGTTTCATTGCCAGATGGCCCTGTCTGCCTACGTGGATACGGCTGGCGCAACTATGGCGGCGGAAGACCTGGCGCGGGAAAGCTGTGTGCTGGTCAGTGGAATCGCCAATCCAGCATCGTTTTCAGAAGCTGTTGCAGCTTCCGGGATCAAAGTACGGAAGCATATAGCCTTTGAAGACCATTATCATTATTCGGATCCCAAAGTGATAGCCAGGATTGCAGCCCTTTGCGGGAAGCTGGGCGCCACACGCTTGATTTGCACCGAAAAGGATCTGATGAAGCTGAACCGCTATTCCCACCTGTTGCCTCCATTGGTGGCGCTGCGTATAGATACCGCGTGCACCGAGCAAGAACAACTTCTATCCCTAACCTTAAACAGGCTGAACCTTGCACATATCTCTGGATAAGATCCAACTGATCCACTTTTTCCTGATATCGTTTCTGGTATCGCGTCTCATGATCCGCCATAAGCTGCCTGAACGCTTGTTGTACTGGCTGTTCGAAGAAAAGCACATCAGCATCTCCAGGCTTGCCCTGATCATCATCCTCTCCACTTCCCTGCTGTCGGCTGTGATAGCCAATGTGATCTCGCTGCTGGCTGTCTTGCCTGTAATCTTGCTATTGCAGGAAGAATACACCGGTAGTGATAAGAATAAGCGTAAGTTTTCCACCATGATCATGCTGGCTGCAATCTGGGGAGCCAATATCGGCGGCATGGGCATGTTGACCGGGACCACGACCAATGGTGTGTTGATTGGGATGCTGGAAACCTTCCATTTCCAAGAGAGCGCTTCCTTTACATTTCTCTCCTGGTTGATCTGGGGTCTGCCTTTAAGCCTGCTGTTGTGTGTTTTGGGATGGCTGGTACTCAGGATGGTGTTTCAGCCCGAGAGCAAGCTGTCAGGCAGCAGCATCAGGGCGAGGCTTCAGCAGCCTGAGAACTCGACGCGAGGCCAGAGAATTACCATCTTGCTGGCATTGTTCTTTATCTTCAGCTCTGCTCTCCTCTCGCTGGCCATGAGTTTACTGAAACAACATGGCAGCCTGGTGTATGCGGTTACCGTTGTCTGGACCCTCCTGTATCTGTGGATTCTGTTTGTGCCTAAGTTCAATTTGACCGAAGGAACTAAGTCTCGTCTGTTAAGGTATCAGGATGTTATCCATGGTATTCCCGCCCGCGGAATACTCTGGATGTTGATAGGTGTGGCGGTGACCGTGGTGCTCTATTTTTTGGGAATACCAAAAGCCATTGCTACTGCCGCCATGAATTGGGTTCAGGCGGATCATTCGCTACTGATGCTCTTGATTATAATCGCCCTTGTGACGACCTTTGCCACAGAGATTGTGAGTAATTCGGTGATCCAGATCGCCATGTTTGTAACCCTCTTTCCTCTGAGCAGGGCCTGTCCGCAGATCTCAACGGAAATAATGCTGATCATCACTCTCACTTCCACCTGCGCCTTTATGACACCTATCGCTACTCCCAGCAATGGTTTGGGGTTTGGAACGGTAAAGAATATCTCCCTGGGTTATATGCTGGTTGCCGGATTTGTGATGAATCTGGCCAGCGCGGTGTTGATCAGCCTCTGGGTGCACTATGTGGTGCCCATCGTTTTAGCTTGGTTCGCATAGGCGACCCACTGGGCTGCTCCCGCTATGGCCGCGGTTTCCGCTCTGGTGATCAAGCTACCCAGGGTTATCGACTGCAAACCTGTAAAAAGCCCATACTCAGCCTCTCCCCAACCCCCTTCCGGACCGATCAGGAAACAAGGCCTGGCTGAACTGCCCAGCCCCGCCTGCCAGATCCAGACACCATCCCGCCTTTCCGAACAAAGCACGGGAGTGAAACCCTGCCTGTCAATCTCCCGCAAAGCCTCCTCCAGATTTAGAACGGGATTCACCTCTGGCAGCCAGGGATTATCGCATTGCTTGATCGCCGCCAATGCCAGTCTCGCAAAGCGTTCAACCGTGTTTGAACCGCCCTGGCGCACCGAATACTGGGTTTGCATGGGAAAGAATTTTGTGGCCCCTAACTCTGTGCACTTTTCCACCAGCAGTTCATCATGCCTGTTTTTGAGCAGGGAAAAGGCAATGGCAAATGGATGCTCCGGCGGCTGAACCTCAGTTATCTCCAGAATTTTCAAACTGGCTGCCCGGCTGGTTATGGACAGCAACTCCGCCCTGGCTAAAAAACCAGCTCCGGAATTCAAAAGGATAGGTTCCTGCTGGCGGCGTTTCGTAACCTTCAAATGGTGGAACTCCTCATTCTCCAGCCAAATGGTGTCTCCCCTGGCCAGCTTGTTCAATCCGGGAAAGTAGTAGGAAGGCATTTGCTTACAGTTTAGGTAAACAGGTCTCTCAGCTTGTCGCGAAAGCTCTTGCCTGGCTTGAGCACCCTTTTGTTGTCAAATTCGCGGATTCTCTGATACAGCTCTGTCTCCTCGCGGGACAGCCTGGTGGGGGTGATCACGTTCACCTTCACGATCAGGTCTCCCCTGGAGTATGAATTCAGACCCTGGATGCCTTGTCCCTTGAGGCGAAACAGCCTTCCGCTCTGTGTCCCCGCCGGAACCTTCATCTTGGCGTTGCCGCTCAAAGTGGGCACCAGGATTTCATCCCCCAAAACGGCCTGGGATACATTGATGGGAAACTCGAGGATGATATTATTGCCGTCTCTTTCAAACACATCATCCTGCTTCTCGTGGATCAGCACCAGGATATCGCCGTGCGAGCCATTGCGGGGGCCGATATTGCCCTGTCCGCGCAGGCGTATATACTGATTCTCTTCCACTCCGGCAGGGATCTTGACCGTGATTTCCTTGACCTTTCCCATCCTGCCTTCGCCGTAGCACTTGCTGCATTTGTTTTGGATGATCTTGCCTTCACCACGGCAGGAAGGACACTCGGAAACGGTCTGCATCTGGCCAAACAGAGACTGGCGCACAGTGCGCACCTGGCCTGTGCCACGGCATTGGGTACAGGTGTCCACCTTGCCATTGGCGCTGCCGCTGCCGTCGCATTTGTCGCAGGCGTCCTTCACACTGATCTTTATCTTTTTCTCCGTACCCAGAGCGATCTCTGGCAAGGTGAGCGACAACTCTATCTGCAGGTCTTCGCCCCGGTTTGAGCTTCTGCCACGGCCGCCGCCGAATCCCCCTCCCCCAAACAGGGTATCGAAGATCGAGCTAAAACCTCCGCCAAACAGGTCGCTGATATCATCGAACCGGCTGAAATTGCTCCAACTGAAGCCGCCGTTGCCAAACTGCTGGTCGATGCCCGCGTGGCCATATTGATCGTAGATCTGCCTTTTATCTTTGTCGGACAGTACCTCATAGGCTTCGGATGCTTCTTTGAACTTCTCTTCAGCCTCTTTGTTATCCGGGTTCTTATCGGGATGAAACTGCATCGCGAGCTTGCGATACGCCTTCTTTATCTCTGCTTCATCCGCGGTTTTGGGTACACCCAACACCTCATAATAATCTCTTTTGCTCATTTAATCTCCAAAAACCTGATAAAGAAGCGGGCGGGCATAGTCGTTGCAGACTAAGCCTGCCCCACTACTTTGAAAACAAGCTCTATTTATCGTCCACCACTTCAAAATCGGCGTCGATGGGCTCGTCTTTACCGGATTTATCTTCCTGTTGAGTTCCGCTCTGGGCGAAATCTTCCGGATTCACTCCGGCTGCATTGGGATCAAAGCCCTGTCCGCCAGCTTCCTGGCCTTGCTGCGCCTGCGAGTAGATGATCTCGCCCAGGCGTTGCGCTTTTTGAGCCAGTTTTTCCTTGATGGATGCCAGTTCTGAAGCTTCGGTGGCTTTTTCCATTGCTTCTTTGGCGTTTTTCAGTTCGGCTTCCAGTTCGCCGCGTTCAGTATCTGACAGTTTGTCGCCATACTCTTTCAGGCTCTTTTCGGTGCCAAAGATCAGGCTGTCCAGTTCGTTTTTGGCAGTGATGAATTCCTGGCGTTTTTTGTCTTCGTCGGCGTGCATCTCCGCGTCCTTGATCATGCGTTCGATGTCTTCCTTGCTGATGTTGCCAGCCCGGTCGATATCGATCGACTGCTCCTTGCCGGTGCCTTTGTCCTTGGCTGCCACGTGCAGCAGTCCATTGGCGTCAAGATCGAAAGTGACTTCGATTTGCGGAACTCCGCGGGGCGCGGATGGAATGCCGACCAGATCGAATCTGCCCAGAGATTTATTGTCCTGCGCCATAGGCCGTTCGCCTTGCATGACATTGATCGTAACCGCTGTCTGGTTATCTGCGGCGGTCGAAAAGACCTGACTCTTTTTGGTGGGTATGGTGGTATTGCGCGGGATCAAGGTAGTCATCACACCCCCCAGGGTTTCGATGCCCAGGGTAAGGGGCGTCACGTCGAGCAGCAACACTTCGCTGACGTTGTCATCGCCGGAAAGGATGGCACCCTGGATTGAGGCTCCGGTCGCCACCACCTCATCCGGATTCAGGCTGCGGTTGGGCTTCTTGCCAAAGAACTTTTCCACGGCATCCTGCACCGCCGGAATGCGGGTGCTTCCACCCACCAGCAGCACTTCCTGAATGTCGCCCACGCTCAGTTTGGCGTCGTCCAGGGCTTTCTTGCAGGGTCCAAGGGTACGTTGCACCAGATCTTCAGTGAGCCGGTTGAACTCGGCGAGGCTCAGATCAAGGTTCAGGTGTTTGGGGCCTGTGGCGTCCGCCGTAATAAAGGGCAGGTTGATGTTTGAGACCTGGGTTCCGGAAAGCTCGATCTTGGCCTTTTCAGCCGCTTCTCTCAGGCGCTGCATGGCCATGGGATCGCGGGAAAGATCGATGCCTTCCTGCTTTTTGAACTGATCGAGGATCCAATCTATGATCCGCTTGTCAAAGTCGTCGCCGCCCAGATGGGTGTCGCCATTTGTGGAAAGCACTTCCACCACTCCTTGGGAAATATCCAGGATCGAGATGTCGAAGGTGCCTCCACCCAGGTCATACACAGCCACTTTCTGTTCTTTTGTATTTTCCATGCCATAGGCCAGAGCCGCGGCAGTGGGTTCGTTGATAATCCGCTTCACATCCAGTCCGGCGATCTTACCAGCGTCTTTGGTAGCCTGGCGTTGGTCATCATTAAAATAGGCCGGCACGGTGATGACAGCTTCCGTGACAGGCTGTCCCAGATAGGCTTCCGCGGTTTCCTTCATCTTGGTCAGGACCATCGCGGAGATTTCCTGCGGAGTGTAGTCTTTGTTTTCGGTATCGATATGCACCGCCGCCTGTCCCTTCAGGCCGGATTTAACTTTGAAGGGAACCTGCTGGATTTCGTTTCCAACCTCGTTGAACGCCCGTCCCATGAAGCGTTTGATTGAAAACACGGTGTTTACAGGATTGGTGACTGCCTGACGCTTGGCCAGTTGGCCGATCAGACGCTGTCCATCTTTGGTGAATGCCACCACAGACGGAGTTGTGCGTCCGCCTTCGGCGTTGGTGATCACCACCGGTTTCCCGCCTTCCACAACTGCTACGCAGGAGTTAGTCGTTCCAAGGTCTATTCCAATTATTTTTCCCATTTTTCCTCCATGGTACTTATATCTCAGTTTACTTTTATTTCTATTGTTTCGGAACCTTCTCCGCCGGAGCTTTCCTCACTCTCGCTTTCCGGGTCCGGTTCCTGTTTTTCTTGCTCAATTTTGCCGGAAGATACTGCCACCCTCACCGGACGCAGTACCTTGCCGTTCATCAGGTAGCCGTTTTGGATCACGGCTGCCACAAGGTTTTCCTCATACTCGCTGGGGATGTGAGCCAGGGCATCGTGCAGGGAGGGATCAAATTCCTTGCCCAGGGCCTCGATCCTGACAACCCCTTCTTTTTCCAAAACAGTGCGTAGCTGCTGCTCGATCATCTGTACGCCGACCACAAAGCTGTCAGTCTTCTTTTCTTCGCTCACTTGCTGCAAAGCCCGCTCAAAGTTGTCGGATACGTCGCAGATTTCCAAAGCCAGCTTCTGGGTGGACAGCTTGATCCAATCGCTTTTTTCCTGTATGCTGCGCCGGCGGTAGTTCTCAAACTCTGCCATGCTGCGCAGGTATTTATCTTTCCATTCGGCGCACTCTTTTTCCAAATCGGCAAGCTTCGCGTCCATCTCTTCCGTTTCCAGTTCAGGTTCCGGTTCTGCTGTCTGTTCTTCCTGGCACGCCATTTCTTCCGCGTCCATGTTCAGCTTGTCTTTCTTCTTCTTCGTTGACATCCTTGTTACTCCTATTTGACAACCATCATGCCTTTGCGTGTGGTTTCGGTGATGGTCTTGGTGATATCCCTGATCAGGGGGATCAGCTTTCGGTAGTCGGTGCGCAAAGGCGTGACCACACCCAGATAGCCGGGTATGCCAAACACCTCATAGCGGCCGAAGATCACGCTGAAGGCTGACCACTCCGGAACGTTGAAGTCTTCTCCCATCAGTATGTTGGCTCCAGCGCCAGTATCTGACTTACGCATCAGACTCAGCAGGCTGTCCTGCCTTTGGATGAGGTTCATAAAGCTCAGGATCACGTGCTTGGAATCAAACTCCGGCTGTTCCAGGAAATTGATGCTGCCGTCATAGTTGATATAGAAATCGCTGATATCGATAAAAGCCTTGTGCAGCTCGCGCAGAAACATGCTCACCAGGGCGTTGTCCTGATACATGTTTTCCCGCATCTCCACCAGCACTTTGTTGGCTATGTCATAGATGCGCAATCCAGCCAGTTCGTCATTCAGATAACGCACCAGTTTCCTGAGCTGGCCTTCGGTGATCTCATAATCGAGCTTCATGACAACCGTCTTGTCCAGGCCGGAATCCAAGCTCATCACAAATATATACTTGCGGTTGCCGATCGAAAACACATCCAGCTTGGCCAGATATCCGTTGGATACTTCGGGTTCTGCCACAAAACTAAGCTGATCCGTCTCCCTGGCCAGCAGTTGCATGATGTAATGGAGCGCCAGGGGCGTGTCTTTGTAATGCTTGATCAGCATCTCGCGCAGCAAGTCCATGCCCCGGAATGTCACCTTGTTGTGCTCGGGAGCTATCATTTGCAGATAGTGCCGGTAGCCCTTGATGGTCGGAATCCTGCCCGCCGAGGTGTGAGGCTGATAGATCAGGTTCTTCTCTTCCAGCTTCATCAGATCCAGGCGCAGCGTGGCCGAGCTCACCTCCTGTAAATACTTTTCGTTCAGGACGCGAGACGAAACCGGCTCATTGCACAATATGAATTCATCAACCAGAGCCGTCAGGGTCTGATTAAGTCTGAGCTGATTCTTTTTCATTAATTCATCACCATTGTTATTTTAACTTAGCGCTCGCACTCCATAAGTGCTAAGCTCAAGGACAAACTAATCGGAATGCGATAATTGTCAATCTAAAAGTGAGAGTGCTAAAAAATATTTTCAGGGGATTGGCAGAACTAAGGTGATATTCGTTCCCAGACCGTTATAAACCCTCACCCAAATTTCAAATGGCACTCACTTGTAAAAACAGGGATAACGCCTTACACTGATTCGCTTTCATCAAGCTATTATTTGCAATTGTAATTTGACATTCTCTGGTAAAGTCCGTGGAATGATGAAATGCTGAAAGAAGCACCGAAACAAACGTCAACAAGCTACATACCGTGTCATCCCGGGCAGACGGGGCCCCTTTGGGGTGGCTGACCCGGGATGACACAGTTTTTAGGTCTGGTGTGTTTTATTTCGGGGAAACCTTTCCACCATTCCAGCTTCAAATATCTGCGCTTTTTATCTGCGCCAATCTGCGTGAACCACCTTTTCACCTTTCATAAATCCTGCTGATCCTGTCGATCCTGTTATCCGCGTTCTATAATCATTTCCTCCTTTCCACCTATCGTAGCACCTATATATTATGAGGGGGTGGGCCTCATTTGCATCTCCCTCTCAAGCCTGGGTCTTCCGGCAGTC
>DFUX01000011.1:15421-36190 GCA_002379855.1 Cloacimonetes bacterium UBA4175
GATGATGGCTCCAAAGCCAGGAGCAGCAAGGGACGGAGCTATGAAGGAAAAGTGGGTATTTTGGCATTATATTTTTGCTGGAGCAAGTATTACACAGGGTCTGTACTCCTGAATCAGTGCAGGGAAAAGCGGATTTCCCTCCCTTGCCAGCTTATGCTGAGCCAGAGGGCCGTCAATAAGCCCTCATATCCTCATCGCTAACTGACCGCTCATTGAACGCTGATCAACCGCCAAGCTGAGAATCAACCGGCGGTCAATGGGGCATCAATGGGAGTTCAGGCTATGAGGGCGGAAAAAGCCTGGCCAATACAAGCACTGAACGGCATCCGCCCCTTGTTCTTAGGGCAGGATAACCGTCTTCAAAGTCCGAACCTGCTCATCCAGTCTCAGGGAAACAAGGTAAACACCTCCCTTTAGGCCTTTCAGCAGGCTGGTGTCAAGCTCGATCTTGTTTATTCCCAATTTGATATCTGGTTTATGGTCAAGCAGTTTCTGTCCTTTTATGTTATAAATACCTATGTTACATCTTGATACCTGTTTATCTACATCGAACTGAAGATATTGAAGGCCCCGCGTGGGGTTGGGATAAAGCATTATATTCCCAAGAGACGCAGGCTGTAAATCCTCGCTGTTGGCCAGGATGTTCACGGTTACGGATTCTGACGCTTGGGAATAGTGATCTCCATATTTCGCTTTCAGATAGAAAGTATAGGTGCCGGGCAGGAGCGGCGACACCAAATAGCTGTTTACCGTTGCTTCCACCTCTTGCAGAAACTCGGAATTCATATAAATATGGTAGCTGTCGGGAACAAGATACTGAGACGGCTGAGTCCAGGTGAGCTGCACGGCGTTGTGTGCAGTCTGGGTTAAGGCCACATTGGCGGGGGCAGGATAATACATGCCGAGGCTGCCATCCGGATTGAGCCGCATGGCGCCGATATCCATGCTGGAATACCCTTGCTCCCAGGCAAGAACAGACCACTCATCTGGATGCACCGCGACGTCAAAGTGACCCTTGGACACCGCCGTGCTGGCCAGGCAGGTTGCCTCATTCCAGCCCATATTGCCGTTTGCCCGCCAAAGGGACGCGTAGAGATTGTCCCCGCTTCCATAGAGCACAACGGAACCGGTGCTGATCTGATAAGCGGCGATAGCATTTGCTTCAGTGGGGCTGAGATCGATGATGTTGGGGGCAATATCACCCCAGAGGCGGTTTCCGGAGTAGTCCACCAGTTGCCTTGCCAAACCGAACTGGCCCTGGAGCGAGTCGGTTATCCTGAAATACGCGTAGATACGCTCGCTGGCGGGGTCAACGGAAAGTTTGGGATAAAACTGCTGATTGACTGAATCCACGCTGAGCAAAACGCCGTTGGCTGGCATGCTGGCAGTTCCGTCGGAGCAAATCCGCTGGACATAGACATCGTTATCGTCATTCATATCACGGTCTTCATACCAAGCCAGAACGCATCCTCCCTGTCCGTCGGGTTCAAAGGGGATCAGTTGTTCCCAGGCGGGAATGCCGCCCTGGTTTGTCACCACGGCAGTCCACAATCTGCTTCCTTCCGGCGTATATTTCGCCACATAGACGGTGCGGGTGGGAGCCCAGAAAGGACCGGTGTCATGAAAGTATTTGAGCAGGATATTGTTGCCGTCAGCCTGGATGATCTGGGGCCAGGTTAAGCTTCCTTCGGTTTCGGAAATGCTCAGTACGTTCTCTCCCCAGAGCTTCTCCCCTGTGGCGCTGAGTCTGTTGATTCCTATGGCCGTGGTGGCCCCGAGCCGCTGCCATGCAACGTAACAGCTGTTGTCCGCAGAGTTGAAAATCACAGGCGACATATTGGAATAATTTGGATCTGTGTCCTGAGTGAGGACGATCCCATTCGCGCCCCAAAGAAAATCTCCCGCGGGGTTTATCTTGTAGGCCAGCACATTGTTGACTTCGGAGTTGCGGATGTCCTGAAAGGTAATGACCGCGTTCTGGTCGTTATCAACCGTCAAGGCATACTCGGTGAGCCAGGACATCTGATTGTGACCGCTCACCAATATCCCCGCCGGAGCAGGCCAGACGTATTCACCCGCCGGCGAAAGCAACTGCAGCCAAACCTTATACATGCCGCCGCCGTTGTCAAACCTGCAGACATAGGTATGCCCGTCCGGGGTGACGGCGACCTTGGGAAGCACCTGTTCCGCGTCAAAAGCGGCGATCAGGCTGGGGTTTTGGGGATCGACGCTCCATTCTCCGCAGAGGCTGGAAGCAAGCAATAAACATAGAACAAGCGACACCAAGTTTTTCATGATACACCTCACAATGATCAATGTTTCCTACACTTTACCCTTCCCCATATTTAGTCAAGCTTTTTATTGGGTGTTTTCACTCTCTTCTGTGGCAATTAAGCGAAATGGAAAACAAGCTGCTCAGGAAGGGAAGATCCAGCCTTCCCTGCTCACCCGGAGAGCATAGAGATCCTCCGCGCCCATCCCCAGCAGGACGGTCAAGACATCATACAAAGACGGGCTGGCCAGGCTTTTCTCGATCTGCAACTGATCCTCATTCCAATGCCATTTGCCGACAATCTGCTTCAGATCATAAGTCTTGGAACGCTTTTCCGTGCTTTTGGTGAACATCCTGGAGGATAAAGCGCTGAATTCGGCCAGGCTCTTGTCGGTCAACTGCCTGTGCCGCTCTGGGATCAGGATGCCGACACGTTCCCCCCAGGGTATCGGAGCCTTGGCGGTCAAAGGTTCGCAGCCCAGAATCTGAAACTCCGGTATCATGCCTCCGCTGAATCCGGCCTTGATCTCATCAGCCGTATAAGCTTGATAAAAAGACAGATCCACATACTCGCATACGCTTTCCACACCCAGAGGAAGGGGCGGGCAGAGGCTGGCTTTGGGATGCGGTGAAAAGCCCTGGGTAAAAACAGTCTGCAGTGAGGCTTGGCCGATCAGGCGGAAAAGCATCCGCATCCAGTCGAGATGAGAGATAAAGCGCAGCACACCGCTTTTGCTGTAATAGATACGATACCGGAACTGCCTTTGCTGCACCGCGCGGGGCCTGGGAGGTGGAACAGCCCCGATAAGCCGCCCTGCAACAGGCGAAGGCTGTATAATATCAGTGTGCAGCGCGTCATCGCAGATTCCGCAGGCGGAGCAAAGCTCCCGGCAATCCGGCGTGCTCTCTTCCCGGCAGGCTTTATCCCATTCCGCTTTCAGGAACTCCGCACAGACTCCCAGATCGACGAAGTCCCAGGGGAGGCTGGTTCCGGGCTGCTTTTCCCGCAGGTATTGATTCAGATCCAAGCCACATTCAGCGGCGGCTTCCCGCCAGAAAGAGAAATTGAAGCACTCATGCCAGCCATCGAACAGCGCCCCTTTCTGCCAGGCAAGCTTCAAGAGCTCCGCGCAGCGTTGATCCCCCCTCGAAAATACGGCCTCCAATATGGAATTCTCAATATCATGATACTTGATCTTGATGCTCCTGGCGCGATAAAAAGCCTGTTTCACCTTGACGCATCGCTGCAACAGCATATCGGCGGGAAGCATGGCGGCCCATTGGAAGGGGGTGAAGGGCTTGGGCACAAAGGGCGAGAGCGTAACGTTGATCTGCAGGCGGCGTTTGCCCAGATTGTTGATCTTGTTAATTAGATCGATGATGCCCTCGATATCCTCCTCTGTTTCGTGGGGCAATCCGACCATGAAATAGAGTTTTACCTTTTGCCAGCCCAGGTCGAGGGCGGTTTGCACTCCGGCAAGGATCTGCTCCTCGCTGAGGTTTTTGTTGATCACCCTGCGCAGCCTTTCCGAACCGGCTTCCGGGGCTATGGTGAGGCCTTCCCGTCCCAGTTTGCGCATCAGATCCACTATTTCATCGTCCAAAGAATCCACTCGCAGAGAGGGCAGGGAAACATGGGTTTTATTTGTATCCAATGAACTCAACAGATTGTTCAGCAACTCCTTAAGGCAGCCATAGTCGCTGCTCGAGAGCGAAAGCAGTCCTGCCTCATCCCATCCGCTGAGCCTGATCTCATCACAGAGTTGCCGCACGATCTCGCCGGGGGGCCTTTCCCTCACAGGACGGTAGAAATATCCGGCATGGCAAAAACGGCAACCACGCGAACAGCCGCGCATGATCTCCGCCACGCAGCGGTTGTGGGTGGCAAGCTGCCAGGGAAGAAGCTGAGGCTGGTGGATAAGCTGGTTGCTGGAAAAACCGGCATATTTCCTGCTCTTCACCCGCCAACCCTGGGGAATGAACTGATTATGCAAAGCTGGCACATAGCAGCTTTCCAGTTCTGCCATTCTGGCCAGCCGCTCGCTCCGGAGCCTGGTGTCGAGCATTATCCCGGCAATCTCGCTTATCCCCTCCTCCGCTTCGCCGACAAAGAACACATCGAAAAAGTCACCCAGGGGAAGTGGATTGGTAGCGCAGGGGCCGCCCGCAATGATGAGGGGGTCATCCTCCCCACGCTCAGACCAAAGGATCGGAACGCCGGACAGGGAGATCGTTTCCAACACATTGGTGAAGGTAAGCTCGCTCTGCAAGGTGATTCCGATGGCGTCGAAATCTTGCAGGGCGATCCGGCTTTCCAATCCGAAGAGGGGAATCCCGCGCTCCCGCATAATGGCGATCATATCTGTCCAGGGCAGGTAACAGCGGTCAGCCATGCAATCGGGTAAAGCGTTGATGATGCTATACAGTATCTTCAAGCCCAGATGGGAGATGCCGACCTCATAGACATCCGGAAAGGCAAAGCAGAAATTGACCTTCTGCCATGGCTTGCGCGCGGCGTTGATCTCATGGTCGATATAGCGTGAAGGCTTTCTGACCAGCGGCAGCCAGGGTTCGATATTCACTGCCCGCAAGCTGGCCTCACAATGAGCGGATCATTACATCGATGTGGTTTTCATCCCCCCAATGGATCAGGCTCTGGCTTTGGGGATGATCCATCAGAGACCTGTAAGCCGCCTCGCTGAGGCCAGTTTTCTCCTTGCCCGGTTGCAGGTTGTCCAGGGTTACTTTGTAGCGGCATTCCTGCAGGCAGAATTTATCTCCCGGCTTCAGCAGGGCTCGGATGTCGGCAATATCGTCCCAAGTGAACAGGAGATCGAAAAACGTGGTGCGGAACTCGTAACCCTTCCCGCTTTCCCTTAACAGCCGCATACTGGACAGGATATCCCGCATGTCAATTTCCGATCTTGTCAGAATCCGGTACAATTGTGCTGGAGCCTTAAGATCCATCGCCCAGTAGTCCACCAAATCCTCTGCGACAAGTTTTTCAATCACTTCCGGATGGGAGCCGTTGGTATCCAGCTTGATCTTGTAACCCATCTTTTTCAGCATACGGATAAAGGGAATCAGGTCTTTTTGCAGCGTAGGTTCGCCCCCAGTAATCGAAACCGAGTCCAATCTGCCCAAGCGCTTCTGCAAAAACTCCACGATTTTACTGTTGGAAATCCGTTTGCCAAAACGCTGAGGGTCAACCAGACGCGGATTGTGGCAGTAGGGACAGCGGAAATTGCACCCCTGGGTAAAGATAATGGCTGCCAACTGACCTGGATAGTCAAGCAAGGAAAACTTTTGGAACCCTCCGATCTTCATCTGTTGTCTGAACCGCTAAAGGACTTTGGGCATTTTAGGGGCTTCCGGCTCCAGCTCTTCGGCTTTACAGCTTTTGACCGGATCGAAAGTGGTGCGCAGTTTAAACTCGGCTTTCTTGCCTTCATTCCATTGCGAGACGGGGCGCAGATAGCCCACAATACGCGAGTACACCTCGGTGTCTTTGTGGCAATAGGGGCAATATTCCTGCTCGCCATCCAGATAGCCATGCTGGGAACAGACGCTGAAAGTGGGCGAGAAAGTGAAGTAAGGAAGTTTATAGTTTTCGCAGATCGAACGCACCAGGCGTTTGATGCTCTGGCCATGCTCCACCCTTTCTCCGCCAAAGATATGCAGCACAGTGCCGCCGGTATATTTGGTCTGAAGCTCATCCTGAAGGTCCAGCACCTCAAAGATATCGTCAGAATAGTTCACTGGCAGTTGTGTGCTGTTCGTATAGAATGGCGTGTCACCATGCGGGTTGGCGCTGATTATTTCCGGATACAGCTTTTTATCCAGGATAGCCAGGCGGTAGCTTGTTCCTTCCGCCGGAGTTGCTTCCAGGTTGTAGTTGCATTCAGTTTCTTCCTGAATCTCTATCAGCCTGCCGCGCAGATAGTCCATCACCCGCAGCGCGAAAGCCCTTCCCTCCTCGCTGCCCAGGTTTTTTCCCAGGAAATTGAGGCAGGCTTCGTTCATGCCAATGATGCCGATCGTGGAAAAGTGGTTCTTCCAATACTGCAAGAACCTCTCGTATATCTTCTTGAGATAGAAGCGGGTGTAGGGATAAAGGCCGTTCAGGGTATAGCGTTCCAGAATCTTGCGCTTGATCTCAAGGCTGTTTTTCGCTGTCGTCAGCGCTTTTTCCAAGCGCGCGAAAAAGTCTTCCTCATCGCTGGCCTGATAGCCAATGCGGGGCAGGTTCAGGGTCACCACCCCGATCGACCCGGTGAGGGGATTGGCTCCAAACAGCCCCCCTCCCCTGGCCTGCAGTTTGCGCGTATCCAAACGCAAGCGGCAGCACATGGAACGTGCGTCGTTGGGATCCATGTCCGAATTCACGAAGTTTGAAAAATAGGGAATCCCATATTTGGCTGTGGCTTCCCAAAGATAGGTGAGGCGGGGATCCTCCCAGTTAAAGTTCTTGGTAATGTTATATGTTGGAATGGGAAAGGTGAATACCCTGCCTTTGGCGTCGCCTTCGATCATCACCTCCAGGAAAGCTTTGTTGAGCATATCCATTTCAGGCTGGAAATCCGCATAGGTCTGCTCTTGTGGCTCTCCTCCGATGATCACGGGCTGATCCTTGTAGATATCGGGCGGATTGAGATCAAGGGTGATATTGGTGAAAGGCGTCTGAAAACCGACCCGGGTGGGGACATTGATGTTGAACACAAACTCCTGCAGAGCTTGCTTCACCTCTGCATAAGTCATCTGGTCATAGCGGATAAAGGGAGCCAGCAGGGTGTCAAAGCTTGAAAATGCCTGTGCGCCAGCGGCTTCCCCCTGAAGGGTATAAAAGAAATTCACGATCTGCCCCAGAGCGCTGCGGAAATGCCTGGCAGGCGCGCTTTCAACCTTGCCTTCCGCTCCGCAGAAACCTGTGGTGAGCAGATCCATCAGATCCCAGCCCACGCAATAAACCGACAACTGTCCCAAATCGTGGATATGGATGTCTCCCTCCACATGCGCCCGGCGAATCTCGGGAGGATATATCTTGTTGAGCCAATAGGTTTTGCTCACCTCGGAGGCGATGTAATTGTTCAAGCCTTGCAAGGAATAGGCCATGTTGGAATTCTCGTTCACTTTCCAGTCGAGCTTTTCCAGATACTGATCGATAAGCTGAACCCCGCCAGTGTTGAACATCTCCCGAATCCTGGCATGCTGATCCCTGTAAATGATGAAAGCCTTGGCGGTTTTCTTGTAAGGAGAGGCCAGCAAGACCTCTTCCACGATATCCTGGATGCGTTCGACCTCCGGGATCTCGGTGGTGATGATCTGCATTGCCAGATTGACCACCCGCAGAGTCAGAACCTCCGCCATGTCCGCATCAAACTCACCAGTCGCTTCCCCGGCTTTCTGGATGGCGCGCACTATTTTTTGCTTATCAAAAGATACTATGTTGCCGTTGCGCTTCCGAATCATCGAAAACATCGCAACCTCCCTTGCACTGTATATCAGTAATTAATTATTTTCCTATATGTTACGCTCCTACAGGCTACTTTACACTTTCCAAGCCCATAGTCACGACTACCATCCAAATAACAAGTTACGATTTCTGTCAAGCCAAAGTTGCCCTTTTTAGCAAATCTTTTTTATGCGCCTCCTCAACTTGCTCTGATATGACGTGTTGTGACAACGGAATGAAGCAGGATTATCCGGAAACGCCGTATCCCCTTACAGGATAACCCTGATAAACTGCGCCAGAGCGCAAAAACATATGGGAAAAACATCTTTCAGCCTGGCGGAGGCAACTGGATTTTTTCCCGTGAGGCAGTCCTTTCGAGGCTGGCCTCCGGAGTAGGTCAACCTGGGGTCATCCTTAACTTTTATAAGGATAACCTAAGGATGGTGGCGGCAAAGCCTTTAGCAGACTGCGTTTGCGATATGGGAGGGTTGCGGGATTCCAATGCCCTCACAATATCAAAACTGCTTGATTTGAGTAAGCTTATAAGCTGAAAGCTGGTTACTTAGATATCAAATTGAATAGAGTAGTTGGTGCCATATAGCCCAATCAACCCTATTAACAGACCGAGTGTCATTGCGATTGACTTCATGTCTTCCTCCATGTTACTTTATATTCACTACTCTTGTAGAGTAAGTGTTTCCTTTTGTGTCTGATGCTCTCACGATATAGATCCCTGAGCCGATTTTGTTCCCATGGCTGTCAAGCCCATCCCAGCGGATTTGTTTTCCGCGCAGGTTCTTCCGGCTATGAACCAACTGTCCTTTTAGGTTGTACACTTCCATTGATGTTAGCTGAACAGACTTATCTGCGCCGGCAATACGGACACTCACTCCGTCCCGGAAGGGGTTGGGATAGCATCTGATCACATTTCTTGCAGGCTGGATATACTCATCGGAATTGTTGATATAGCTCTCAGAAAGGATTGTGGCATAGTTAATGTGATTTCCAACGGCGTGATCATGGCTAAAAACAAAAAAATCCGGATGTCCGTCACCATTCATATCTCCCAAGTTAAAACCCCACCCATAGTCATTAAACGCATGCTCCCCTGTGTTAATGTAATCTGGGATAATATCGAGTATTCCATTAGTTTGCTTATAGATGACGAAGTTACCTATCTCTGTAGGTCCGCCAGATAAGGTGCGATGATTTACAAAGAAGTCTGAAAATAGATCATTGTTTAGATTACAATAAGATTGGATGATTGCGTTTACACCTAATGGAAGCATATAATCTATAGCAGTTAGTTCAGTTAAGTCGCCCTGCCCATAAAAGACCTTAAGCCAGGGGCCGTCTTGTGATGCACCGGAGATCACGATATCATCGTATCCGTCTCCATCCAGATCCCCATTCGCTATAATTCCGTTAATACCCGCGTAAGGAGCAGAAGCCAAGAGTGTTTCGAATATTGGGACATTTGTAAGGCTTTCCCCTCCGGGATAGATTTTTAGATGATAATGACAGGGACCATATGACCCGTCAGGATTCACCGTGACGCGATTCGTAAGAACAATATCGTCATATCCATCCCCGTTGATATCCCCGGTTTTCATGTCTGCTCCCAACTGTTCATAAAGCACAGCACCTCTGATATGCAAAGCCGGAGTGGTAGCAAAAAGTTCTCCTCCCAGATAAACATATACATTTCCCCATTCTTCATACTGAGGTCCCGGCGCATAGACCAGCAGGTCGTTTATGCCATCTCCATTCAGATCGCAATCCGTGATCATATCTTCTCCAAAGTAGAGATCCCAATCATGGGTGTAACCCATCCCCTCACCGCTAATTAAGACGTCTGGAGTTGTAAAAGGACAGTTCCCTCCATAATAAATCAGAATTGCGCCACTTATCCCAATTCCATAGTAACGCACCCCCACTGCCAGATCGCTGATGCCATCTCCGTTCAGGTCTCCCGCGTAGGCAAGGCTGTATCCAAAGCCACCGACATTGGGCCATGGAATTGTCAGGATCTGATCCGGAACCGCGTTGCTGTCAGGAATGCTGTAGTAGATGTAAACTGGAAAATATGAGTAATGGTATTCATCTATACAACTGAAAACCAGGTCAGGCCGTCCATCGCCGTTAAGATCGCCACCCATTTCGTTGGAATAAGGGAAATGCTCCCCTTCGGGGATATTGAACCGGACGATCTCTTGCAAGGCTTGCTGGGCATAAAACCTGCACGGAGTCAATACGCAAAGCATAACAAAAATAAAACAAGCTACCCGCGAAAATTGCTTCATAAACCCATTATCTCCTTATTACGCATTTCAAATACTCAAGACCAAACACATATTTGTTGAAGATAGATTCTATGTCAAGAACCTTCTGCCTGAAAATCACATATTTTCCGAACTACTCCTGATAATCTGGATTACACCATCCAGAGCACAGTAGTAACCGCATAGAAACTCGGCAATTGCATGGTATGGTTGACCCGTAATGAGTCAGAGATAACTGCATGTTAAGTTATCATGCTGATTCACTTGGGCACTTGTAATTTCCGGTGATCCGATTTGGAGGATGTACCGGCATATTACATTGGCATACTGGGAGGAAGATATAAATCCCTGAGTATGTGGGAGCATAAAATCAAAAAAAACGGAAAAAGCGAAATTAAAGCTTGACAAGAAAAGGGGAATGTCATATAAGCACCACAGGATGTCATAAAAAGTCATTAAATGTCAAAATAAAGCCAGAGAAGAGAGCCAAGGAACAACAATGCAAACAGTTAGCTTAGGTAGTCCAATATTCCGGAAAAAGAGGAATTAGGTATGTCAGGACAATTTATCGGCTATTTTGAAAACGCGGTCCACAATCAGAGAGTGGTCATCCCCGCGTCTTTCAAAAAGAAATTTTCCGATGCCGCCATGCGCACGGTGATTCTGACTGCAGGCCCCAGAAACTCCATCGCCGTGTATCCGTTGGACTGCTGGAACGCCACTCTGGAGAAACTTGCGGCAGGTGACGAACGGCAGCGCAAACTCCGCACCCATCTGATCGATTGCGCGGTTACGGAACAGGAACTGGAAGGACCGGGAAGGATCAGGATACCCGAACTACTGCTTACCGAAGCCAACATCACTGACAGCGTTGTGATCAAAGGCGAGCAAACATACATCACCTTGTGGAATCCCTCGGAATTCAAGGCCAAGCGCCAGAAAGACAGGGAAGAGAACCTGCGCGAATTTGATACAGATATATACCAGGTGCCCCTCACATGAGTTCTTTTCACACTCCCGTAATGCTAAAAGAATGCCTGCGCTATCTGGAGCCGCAGGACGGGGGTGTGTATGTGGACGCAACCCTGGGAGGAGGAGGGCACAGCCTGGCCATGCTGGAAGCCCAGCCCCAAGCGAGACTCTACTGTTTCGACCAGGATGAAGAAGCCATCGAGGCTGCCGCCCAAAACCTGGCACAGCACTGCGGACAGGTTGACCTTATCAGGGCAAACTTTTCCGGAATCAGGACAGAGCTGGCCTTGCGGCAGATCAAAACGATAGACGGCGCACTGTTCGACTTGGGTGTGTCATCGCATCAATTGGATTGTCCGGAACGCGGATTCAGCTTCGATAACGACGCTCCGCTGGATATGCGGATGGACGGAACGCAGAAAATGACCGCAGCCAAAGCCGTGCAAGAACTGGATCAGGCTGCGCTGGCGAAAATATTCAAAGAATATGGAGAAGAACTCAACGCCGGCCGGATAGCCAGGGCGATCGTTACAAGCCGGGGAGAAAGCCCCATCGTCAGCACCGGCGACCTGGCCCGCGTCATAGAAAAAGTGGCGGGAACCGGCAGCAAGGAATCCCTGAAGACCAAGGTTAGAGTGTTTCAGGCTTTGCGAATCTATGTGAATGGAGAACTGGATGTTTTACGGGCAGCCTTGCTGGATACCATAAACATCCTAAAGCCGGGAGCCCGCATCGTGGTTCTCAGTTATCACTCTTTGGAAGACCGAATTGTAAAGAACGCACTCAGGGACATGTCCCAGGAGTGTCAATGCCCGTCCCGCGTGCTTGGATGCAGCTGCGGAAAGAAGAAACTGGTGAAGATCCTGACCAAAAGCCCGCTGGTAGCAGACGAGGCTGAGGTGAGGACAAACAAACGCTCCCGCAGCGCCAAACTGCGTGCGGCGGAAAGGATACAGGGGGAATCATGAGAGGAAGGATAACAGTATTTTTAATGCTTCTGGCTGTAGCTGGATTCATGCATTTCTGGAATGCCAACAAGGTTGTGCGGCAGACCAAATACCTCTCCAAGCTGGAGAAAAGCTATGCAGCAGAAAAGAACATCCACACCGAACTGATGGTGGAGCTGGACGATCTGCGCAGCGGCAAGCACGTGGCCAGCCTGGTAAGGGTTGAATTGAGCAATTTTGTGCCCTCCGAAGAGCAGGGCAAGGTGATCTATGTGCAGGAACCGGTGGAAGAAAAGGAAAAAGACGGATACTGCATCATCGATTTGATCGCGCAGAAAGCCCAAGCCAAAGAAGTGCAGGTATTGCTGGACTAACAGATGCGATCCAGATATCTGTTCCTGGTTCTCATTTTTGGAATCGCGACCCTGGTGTGGTCGGCATATCTGTTTGCCCTGCAAATCTTTGATCCTTTTAGGCTGGATCGGTTCCGGCAGTTGCGCTACATCCCCGACAAAGAGATCCTGATACCCACCCGGGGCTCGATCTACGATGCCAACGGAGACCTTTTGGTATCATCCATAAGCTATTATCAGATCGATATCGATCGCAGAGCGGTGAGCTTGTGGGCCAAGAAACAAAAGATGGATCTGCAGGAAGCATACGCCAGAATCAGCAAGGTTTTGAGCAACAGCTCCGCCCTGTCAGCCGGTGATGTTTTGAAAAGGCTCAACATCAACGACAAACTCAACTCCATCCAGATTTCGAACAAGATACGGGAAATGGAGCTGGACAGGATCATCAGCACCTTTGACAAAGAGAAAATTCCCGGCCTGAATTACAGCTTTTCGTCCATGCGCCGGATTTACTCCAAGGGAATTCTGGCAGCCCGTTTACTCGGTTCGGTGCAACCCGTTTCCGACGGATACGACCCGGAAACGAGGAGCAAGTCCCTTTATAAACTGAATGGAATATGCGGGATAGAGGCTTCTTTCAATGACCTTTTGGCTGGAGAATACGGCTGGCGTGAAGTGGTCTATGACGCCAATCATGAGCGGGTACCCTATCCCAACCTGCACGAAAAGCAATCCCAGGATGGATTCAACCTAAAACTGACGATAGATTCCAAAATCCAGGAAATTGTGGAACATGCCCTCTATGAAGGAGCGGTAAAATATAGCGCCAAAAACGTGGGCGCGATCGCCATGGATCCCAATACGGGAAGAATTCTCGCCCTGGCGGGAGTATCTCCCGAGGACAGGAACATCGACCCGGGATTGGTGAGGGTAAAATCCAATATCCCGCTGAGTTTTATGTTTGAACCCGGATCGACCATGAAGCCCCTGACCATGCTTCCCGCCTTGGAACACAAGCTGGTGCGCCCCAACGAAAAAATAGCCTGCGGCGTGTATCAGGTTGGCAAAAGGACAATCCGCGACACCCACCACTATGGTGCCCTGACCCCCAAAGAAATAATAGCCAAATCAAGTAACGTGGGAGTCGCAAAAATAGCCGAACGAATTGGCAAGAAACGCCTGTATGAGAAATTCATCTCCCTGGGTTATGGGCAAAAAACCGGACTTGGCCTCTACGGAGAGTCAAGCGGCCTGTTTAGAAAACCTGATGACTGGGATGGTTACACCCTGCACTCGCTATCTTTTGGACAGGCAATCTCCGTGACCGCTTTGCAGCATGTGACCGCCTTCAGCGCAGTAGCGAACGGCGGCAAGATGATGAAGCCCTATATAGTGGATTCTATAACCAACAAAACCGGACAGGTCATCCAGCAGTTTGAGCCCGAGGTGCTGAGAGAAATAGCCAGCAAAGCCGTTACAGATACGATTCGTTCCTATATGAAGGCAGTGATTGACGACGGAACCGGCAAACACATTAAAATGGACTACATCACAATAGCTGGAAAAACTGGAACGGCACAAAAAAACGTGGAAGGCACCCGCGGCTATTCCAGCGGAAAATACACATCGGTCTTTGTGGGTATGTTTCCTGCCGAGGAACCCAAGATGGTGTTGCTGGTTTTCTACGACGAACCGGCACCCGGATACCACTATGGCAGCACCAGCGCGGCCCCGACCTTTAAAAAGATCGTGGAAGACATCCTGTTTATGCCCAATTATAATATTATCGGCTTTGACGAGCGCATGACCCAACGTTCTCTGCAAATGCCGGATCTGCGCGGAAAACATATCAGCCAGGCAGAAGCCATCCTCAATAAATATGGTTTCCTTTATAAAATAGAAGGTGTGGACTCATCTTCTGTGGTCATTGACCAGTTCCCTAAAGCAAACGTTTCCGTTGACCCTCATCATCCTATCACGATCAAGGTTGGCAGCGGCCTTAACAAGGCTGATTCCCTGACAGTTAAAGGAACCATGCCCAACCTGACTGGTCTGACTATCCGCAGAGCCATGCAAGTTGCCGCAAAACACAAGGTGCCACTCAAGATCAAAGGCTCCGGCATAGTGCGGCAACAGTCCATCCTGCCTGGCTCCCTGATAACTGGAACGGCAGCCTGCACCATCGAGGCATCCATATGAAGTTCAAGGAGATCCAGAATATACTCCTCGAAGATGGTCTGCTGCTGCAAACCCAGGCGGTGGATAAGCTGGTGGAAATTGATGGCAAAGTCTGCACCGATAACAGGGAGGTGTCCAGGGGAGACATCTTCGTCTGCATCAAAGGATTCCGCCAGGATGGGCACAACTATATCTCCGACGCCAGAGCCAGGGGAGCAGCACTGGTGGTCTGCGAGGACAGTTTTAAGGACGCGCATGCTTCGATCAGGGTAAAAGACAGCAGAAAGGCTGCCGCCCTGATAGCCAAAGTTTATTACCAAAACCCAAGTTCCAGCTTCCGCCTGATCGGGGTGACCGGCACCAACGGCAAAACAACAAGCTCTCTCTTGATCTTTAAAGCTTTGCGCGAATTGGGTATATCCGCTGGCTGGATCGGTACTTTGGGGTATTATATCAACGACCGTGAGTTCAGCACCGGGCATACCACGCCTGATATTGTGGAGTTGAATTCCATCTTCGCAAGCATGGCAGGCGAAGGAGTCCAGTATGTGGTCATGGAGGTGTCTTCCCACGCTTTGGCCCTGGACCGCGTATATGGAGTGGAATTCGATTTCTGCCTCTTCACCAATCTCAGCAGAGACCATCTGGATTTCCACCCCAGCATGGAAGAGTATGGCAGGACCAAACAGAAGCTCTTTGAGGCCTCCATCAGGCATAAGGCTGTTTCCATTATAAATGTTGATGACAGTTTTGGCCTCCAGACCTATTCTGAACTCAAGGCTCAGGACGCTTTCGTGTTTTCGGTTGGACGCCAGCAGGCGGATTATCTGGTGAGGGATGACCACAACACGAACAAGGGATCGTGGGAGCAGACCCGTTTCACAATCACGCACTCTGGTGGAGAAATCCACATCCGCTCTGCTTTGATTGGCAAATTCAACCTGGAAAACCTCGCCTTAAGCGCGGCGGCTATGTCAATCATGGGTTTTGAATCCCGTCAGATAGAGCAGGGCATAAATGCGGTAAAACCCATCCGTGGCAGGTTTGAGAGGATACCAAATGAACGGGGCATTGGTGTATTCATCGATTACGCGCATACTCCCGACGCCATAGACAATGTGTTGAGAGCGGCAAGAAGCCTCGACCATAAACGGGTACTTTGTTTGATTGGCGCCGGCGGAGAAAGGGACAAGGGCAAAAGGCCGCTGATGTTGAACTCCGCCCTCAAGCATGCGGATGCGGTGGTAATTGCGGACGATAATCCCCGGGGTGAAAACCCGGAGAATATCATCCGTGACGTCATTGCCGGTTGCGAACTGTGGCTCCCCTGGTGGATAATCCGTAACCGCCGGGAAGCGATTCGCTCCATCATCAGGCTGGCACAGCCTGGAGACATAGTCCTGATCTGTGGCAAAGGACATGAAACATACCAGGAAATCTGTGGCGTCAGGCACCATTTTGATGACGCCGAAGTAGCGCGGGAAGCATTGGCAGAAAGCGCAGATGATGTATATAGAAACGATGCAAAACTGATACTTCCCGTGGACAGGTTGCTCCTCGATATTTTGTATGGTGTCCCGGAAGATGAGAGCACAGGCTATATTGAGCCAGAGTCTTATGACTACGTTTCCACAGACAGTCGCAGCATACAATCGGGCTCTGTTTTCTTTGCTCTGGTCGGTGATAATTTTGACGGCCACAAGTTCATTCCTCAGGTTTTACAAGATGACAACAACTTTGCGGTTGGACAGGTTACCCTGGCGGGTTTCCCAAAAAAATACATAGAGGCTTCTAATACACAATCCGCTATGGGTGACCTGTTCCGCAAGTATTTGTTGATGTTCAACGTTTACATAATCGCCCTTACCGGCAGCACCGGCAAGACCAGCACGAAAGAACTTCTGGCAAACATCCTCAGCACCAGGTATCCCACCCTCAAGACGGAGGCCAACGAGAACAACCTGATTGGACTCTGCAAAACATTGGGCAGGCTCAAACCCTGGCACCGCTATGCGGTGTTGGAGCTGGGCACCAACGCGTTTGGAGAAATCGCCGCCCTGAGTGATGTATGTATGCCCGACGCGGCGATGATCCTGAATGTGGGCCCTTCGCATCTGCAAAATCTGAAAGATGAAGAAGGGGTGTTCAGGGAAAAGAGTTCCCTGTTCGACCGCTCCCTGGATATCCGGCTCTATGACGCCGATGACAATAGATTCCAGATCTACAAAGCCAAAGGCAAAGGTGTTGGCAGAGACGAATCAGCCGATTTCCGCATAACCGACATCGAACTAAGCAGCTTTGCCGGCAAGTTTCGATTAAATGGCGAAAGCTACGAGCTGCCCCTTGCCATGCCCCACATGATCAAAAACAGCGCCTTTGCCATTGCCATGGGAAGCTTGGCAGGCATCCCCCACGCAAGCATCAGGAACGCTCTGCAGCAGCCGATCCGCCTGGATCTGAGAATGCAGATAGAGATACTGGAATACTGTATCCTGATTGCCGATTGTTACAACGCCAACCCCGTATCCATGCAAAGCGCCATCGAATACTGGCATCGCCTGGCTCCGGATCAGGAACATGTGGCAATTCTGGGGGACATGTTGGAACTGGGTGATCAGTCCGCCACTTATCACGACATGATTTCCACCATTTTGCAGGAAACCGGTTTTGATCTACTGATCACTGTTGGAGATATGGCTGCCCGCTATCATGGGCAGGATTCTGCTATTCCAGCAAAGCACTACCCCACCGTCGAAGACCTGATTAAAAATGAAAGCGCTTTAGAGTTCAAAAAAGGTTCTGTGATTCTGGTAAAAGGGTCGCATTCGATCCATTTGGAAAAAGCTCTTCCCATCATCAGGAATAGGTGCTGATATGCTTTATTACCTGCTTTTCCCCCTTGCCAAATACAGCATAGTATTCAACGTTTTCCGCTATGTTACTTTCCGCTCGATCGGGGCTTTTGTGACCTCTTTGTTGTTTACGCTCATCGTGGGGCCTGCGTTCATCAGGCTGTTAAAACGAAAATCGGCCGTGGAAACGATCGATGAGGATGTTCCCGAAAAACACCGCATCAAGTCTGGAACACCTACCATGGGCGGTCTGATTATCATCATTGCGCTTTTGTTTTCATCCCTGTTTTGGAACATAGTCGGCAATCGTGCGATCCTCTTGATGTATCTGACCACAGTATGGTTGGGTATCTTCGGTTTTTTGGATGACTATCTGAAAAACTTTGTAAAATCAAAGAAAGGCCTGCTTCCCAAATACAAACTCTGGGGACAGATCAGTATCGGTTTGCTGTTGACCCTGGCCATCTACTTCGGAAGCAGTGCCGGGGACAAGGTCACTGCTTTGCAAATACCTTTCCTTAAGAATACCTATATTGAATTGGGCTGGTTTTTCATCCCCTTTGTGGTCTTCTTTATTACCGGCACCTCAAATGCGGTCAACCTCACCGACGGATTGGACGGCCTGGCTGCCGGCATGCTCGCGTTTTCAGCCCTGGGATTGGGCGTGATGAGTTACCTCAAGGGTAACTTCAAAGCTGCCGATTACCTCAATTTGGAGTATCTTGCCAACGCAGGCGAATTGACGGTATTCATCTCAGCGCTAATGGGCACTTTAATTGGGTTTTTGTGGTTCAACTCGCATCCCGCACAGGTATTCATGGGCGACACGGGTTCCCTTACCCTGGGGGGAATCCTGGCAGTTATCTCTGTTTTGCTGAAAGAACAGATCTTTTTTGTCATTATCGGTTTCCTGTTTGTGGTCGAAACCATGTCTGTAATTCTCCAGCGCAGTTGGTTCAAATACACCAAAAAACGCACGGGGGTTGGCAAAAGAGTATTCCTTTGCGCGCCCATCCACCATCATTATGAACTGCGTGGTCTGCACGAAGCCAAGATCGTGATGAGATTCTATATTCTGGCAATCCTGCTTGTTGCCATCGGTCTGAGCACCATTAAGCTGCGTTGAGGTTGCTGTGTTCGACAATACCTTAGAATATGGAATCTTGGGAATGGCCCGCAGCGGTATAGCCGCAGCCAGATTGATCAAAGACCTGGGCGGCAAGGTGTTTCTAAGTGAATTGCGCGGCAGTGAACAGGTGAAGGATGCCGGTGAGCTGCAACAGCAATTCGACTGCGAGTTTGGCGGTCACACAGACCGCTTGTACCATTGCGACAGGTGGATTGTAAGCCCGGGTATCCCGCTTGATTCCCCCATCATTCTTGCAGGGAAAAAGAGAAACATTCCCATGATCAGCGAGATCGAACTGGGATATCAGGTAAAAGCTCAGGACAGCAAGATAATAGCGGTTACCGGCTCCAATGGCAAGAGCACTGTCGCCTCTCTGATTGATCACCTGCTTAAAAACAATGGCTACCGCAGCATTTTGGCTGGCAACATCGGTGCAGCTTTCTGCAGTTTCCCCATCCATAAACCAGGCTATGACTTTATCGTTTTGGAAATCAGCAGTTTTCAACTGGATTTGATCGATACTTTTCGACCCAATGTGGCAGTCCTGCTCAACATCACTCCCGACCACATGAACCGCTACGCTGGATTCAACGACTACATCAACTCCAAATTCCGTATATTTGAAAATCAGAGACCTGAAGACACCGCGGTGATCTGCCTGGATTCTGAACAGGTTGCGGAACGCCAGAATAGAATACCAGCCAGGCTGCGCCGTTATTCACTACATCTGAAAGCTCCGGACTGCGACGCCTGGATGCAGGAAGGGGAAATCCGCCTGGGCATACGTCACCGCCTGCCAGTGAAAGACCTTAAAATCATGGGGCCTCACAACTATGCCAATGTCATGGCCGCTCTGCTCGCAGCGGATGCACTCACAAACGATATAGCTAACCTGATCGATGCAGCCAGGGCATTTATGCCCCTCACCCATCGCCTGGAGTTTGTAGCGGATATTAACGGAGTGTTGTTTTTCAACGATTCCAAGGCCACCAATACGGATTCGGTGCGCTCAGCCCTGCTTTCCTTCGATAAACCAATACGCATCATCATGGGCGGTTCTGACAAGGGCGAGGATTTCTCTGTCCTGACAGAGCTGTTGAAACAGAAAACCAAAAAAGTATATGTGACCGGCGACACAGCCCCACAAATGGAAAAACTCTGGAAAGATCAGATGGACCTGGAGCATGTGCCAGACTTTGAAGACTGCATTCGCAAAGCCTGGCAAGATTCGCAAACAGGCGATATCGTTGTGCTCTCACCTGCCTGTGCCAGCTTCGACAGGTTCCGCAACTTTGAACACAGAGGCGACGTTTTCAAGTCCATCGTGGAGAAAATGGCTAATGAAGTCTAAGCGGTCAAGAGTCCAGGATATTATTGTCTCGTTTGACAAGGGAATTCTCTTCAGCTATATCGGACTCTGTCTGATCGGCTTGCTGGTAATGTTGGATATCTCCTCGATGCAAAGCTCGATGCAAAACTTTTACAGGCATCTGGTTTTCCTGGTGATTTCCTTTGTGACCGTGGTCGTGGTTCTTTACTTCTTCGATCTTCAGAAGCTGAGATTCTTAAACAAATACATGATCCTGGCGGTGATCTTACTCCTGATTCTGGTATTGGTGCAAAAAGCGGAAGTGAAAGGGGCAACCAGGGGCTTGAGATTGGGCTTCATCAACCTGCAACCGAGCTTTCTGGCTCGCTTCGCCCTGATCTTTTTCTTTGCCGGGTTCCTGGAAAACAAGGAACAGGAACTCCGCAACGCCGGACTCAAGGAGTTCCTGATCGGGTTTATGCCCCTTGTTCTTTATACCATTGTTATCTTTGTGCTTGTCTTTATGGAAAAGCACCTCAGCACCTTGATAATCGGCGGCGCCACCTTGTTGGGGATGCTGGTTTACGCGGGGATGAAGAAAAGGCTGATAGTGTTGATCCTGGGTCTTGGTTTGGTGGCAGGCTCTCTGGTCATCTTGAAGGGTGAGGAATACAGGTCGGATAGGTTGAAAACCTTCCTGACTTACAACCTTTTTGTGCCCGACAGGCCCGAGCCCGAAAATTCATCCAAAGAGTATCAAGTCCGGGAAAGCCTGACTGCCTTAACAAGTGGAGGTCTGCTGGGGATGGGAGTTTCCCGGGGCAGAGCCAAACACTACTTTTTGCCCGAAGCCCGCACCGATTATATTTACACAATCATCGGCGAAGAATTTGGATTCCTGGGAGCATTCCTTGTTCTCGCCCTCCACGCGCTAATCTTTTTCAAAGCCTTCAAACTGGCGGAACGGCAGGAAAACGCTTACTATAAGTACCTCTGCGCGGGATTGGCCATGAACATCTTCCT
>DFUX01000071.1 GCA_002379855.1 Cloacimonetes bacterium UBA4175
CTGTTTTTACAGCATTGGGTTGGCTGGATTTAGTCGTGGATGAACACTGGTAGGAAAATCCTTAAAAGACGGGATCCCGGGTCAAGTGGTTCACGCAGATAATCTAAGGGCTGCGGAAGTCTGTTCGGCAGAGGCAACGGAGTTGCCTGTTTGAAAGAGACCTCCGGTCTCTGTGGCAAACGGACTTTGCCACCCCTTGTGCACTGTTCCCGGGTCGCCGCCACCCAAAAGGGGACCCCGGCTTGCCCGGGATGACGCGGTAAATAAATTGAACGGCGTTGTTTCAGGGCTGGCGAGACTAATCTTTTCGACGCTATTGCAAGCGCCGCTTCATCACAGCGGACGTCTCCTTTTCACCAATCCACCTCTTCACTCCTTTTAATTCGTGATAATTCGCGTAAATTCGTGGATGATTTATAAAACACCGGGATTCAGTCTGAATCCAGGATCTGCCGCAATGTTTTGCTGATGCGGCCGGGGCTGAGTTCCTTGTTGCAGAGGATGCGGATGCCCATTTTGCGGGCGCGTGAGCGGAAATGGGTGGCTTTGCCCAGGCCGCGTTCCACATCCGGGTCAACGATGCCTAAAAAGCAGCGGGGATTGAGGCTAAAATCACGGGCTACGGAATCGAGTTTATAGAGGAATTCACTGATCGAAGCCAGAGGGGCGGAAGCCTTCAACTCCATCACATACAAGCGGTTGGCGTGGGTGAAGGCGCAGTCGAGCTCGTTACTCACACCCTGCTGCTCCACCTGCAGCCCATGCCGCGCGGTGCCCTCTCCCAGTTCGCGGTCCACCGCCCAGGCCAGATACTCTTCAAACCAGGCGCCCTTGATGAAACTCAGCCATTCCGGAAGCAGCACCTCGCCGGGTGAGATGCCCAACTCGCGGGCAAAGAATCTGGCGAGCCGGATTTGCTCGGGATCTCTTTCTATCTTACGGGCTCCCAGGCGGTTGACCTGGCGCATGAAGCGGGTGGTGGAATTGTCCGTAAAGACCCGGAACATCGCCTCCATCTGCTTGATCGTGTGCGGCTTGGACCTGGACGGCATGGTGCTTACGCCAAAGACCGCCAGATATTCATCCAGACTGCAGCGATAGGTGACCTTCAGGTAGCTGTCCACGCGCCGGGGATGGAGCTGCTGGATGTGGTTGACCCGGGGCGGCAGATAAAGCACGCGGGAATTGGCGCGCCGGAAAATGTCCGCCACTGCCAGGGCCATCAGGCGGCTGCCTCCGGTGAGGTTGACCGTGTAGCTGGCATCCTGTTCGCGTTCGGACAGCCAGCTTTCCAGCACCCGCTCGATATCGGCGAGGCAAAACTCCTCCACCTCCAGACGCAGCGGCGCGGCAATCCCACAGAGCGAGCAGACGCGGTCCACCGGGGCGGGATCCCAGCCCTTTGGCTGCACGAACAGATAGTGGTCCACATCTGGGATCGTCTTGAGCAACAAATAGTTGGCGATCAGCTCTTCATTGGCCAGGCTCAGCAGATAATGGGGCATAGGCTCCTCGGGTTTTTAGTATGAACCAATCTGAGCGCGGCGCGGGGAAAGTCAACGCTTTTCTTGACCCTCCCCATCGCCGCGGCAGATGTAGTAGTGCTTAGAATGTGATTCCGGAACGGGGTGGCGAAAAGCAGAACTCGCGTCCGCTATGCAGATGCTTGCGCAGGTAGAGGCAGAGGCGAGGGTCTTCCTTCCGGCAGTGGCGAAGCAGGCAGTTGAGGGCTGCCCAGATGCGTTTATATGGCTTGCGGGAGGAGCTTTCAAAATTGCGCAGCTTGCCGCCGGGACCCTGACAGTCACGCAGGTAGCCGCGCAGTGCGGAGATCTCCCTGCGGCGGGCGGGATCGGCGGGAGTTGTTAGCTTCAATAAATAGTCCAGGCGGGCTTTCACTTCCCGGATGGCGCGGCGGTCGCTGTAAGGGATAGGCGTTTCCACCAGGGCGAAGCCCTCGCCGCTGGCTGGCGGCAAATCGACACTACCCTGGCGCAGCATTTCATCCAGGCGGCTGGCGGGGATTTCCTGATGGGGATGGCTTAAGAGAATTCGCAACGCGCGGGCGCCTACCAGACGCTTGTGTCGGCTCAGAAAGGCTTCCAGGCCGGGGAAGGGCTCCGGCGCCGGTATGACGGTGGCTTCAGGATTCGGGCTGAGCGTTGGCTCAGCGGCAAGGTGCTGATACATAGTTCCTCCAGGTTCTTGTAAATTAGTCTGTTGCCTGAGTGTGGGGCCGCTTATTTCAGGCTGAGGAACAGCAAAATAATAAGTATTGATTATGTCAATACTAATTTGAGCTTATTTATTTCAAGGTTAGAGAAAGAACTGCGCTATTGGGTTTTAGATGGATGGAAGGAAGGGACAGGCGGTTCAGAGACCTCCTCTTCTGTTCGCCCTCCTTTGCAACTGGTGGTTTAACCTGTATCATCCTTAGGTCAACCTTATAATTTATAAGGATGACCCAGGGATGATGGCATAACCGCCTGTGGCAGCGAAGGATGGCGGTATGGGTGTTGAGCCGTGATCCAGTCTTTTAATAATGTCCACAAATTACACAAATTATACGGATTAAAGAGCGTAAAAGTATGAAAACACCCAGCCTCGAAACAAACAATCCCAAGCCATAAAATCGTGTCATCCCGGGCAAGCTATGCTTGACCCGGGATCCAGTCTTTTATGAGTTTATCCACGAATTACACGAATTAACACGAATTAAAATAGGATACAAGGACAAGCGTCCAAC
>DFUX01000020.1 GCA_002379855.1 Cloacimonetes bacterium UBA4175
CCCTACCCAAAAACCAGCGGCCAATCCTGAACCCCCCATTATACCAATCCGTGGCAATCTGCGCCTTTTATCCGCGTATATCTGCGTGAACCGCATGACCCGTGATCCGGCAGCCCAGGGGGGGGTGGCAAAGTCCGGTTGCCACAGAGACCGGAGGTCTCTCCCAAACAGGCAACTCAAGGAATGTTTGGAGTCCAAACCGGCTTCGAGACTGGCATAAGCATGAAACCCATATTGCCGGTTTGAACTCCAAACTACCAGCCAGCATGGAGTTCAAGAGCCCTTCCAAGCTACAAACTGCCACCGGACGACTGGGCTCTTGGACTTCATGCGAGAACGTGAACATTCAGCAAAAGAACCAGTTGCAATAAAACGGAATAGAATCAGCAACTCCATCAGCCACCCTCCCTATAACCGCAAGCCTCGCCCCCGGAACCATTCAGCTCCTTCAGCATTGCAGTCACCAGGGTCTTGGCGCCCTCGCCGTTTTCCGCCACAGGCCCCACGCAGGAGGGGCAGCCCATCTCGCAGGGGCATTTGGAGACCAGATCCAGGGCGGCGGCGATGATCTTGTGGTGCAGGTCGAACAGTTTACGGGAGAGTCCGATGCCTCCGGCGATGTTGTCGTAGATCAGCACCGCGGGGTCGTTTCCGGCAAGCGGCGAGCGGTCTTCGGCAAAGAAATCGAGGTCTTTGCGGTCGCACATCACAAAGAAGGGCGCCAGGTTCGCCAGCAGGTAGCCGAGGGCGGAAATCCCGCTCTGGATCTGCACGTTCTGCTCCGCCAGGCGGTGACAGCGGGAGCAGAGGGTCACCAGGTTTTCGGGGCGGTTGCCCTCTTCCTGGCTGGCAAATTTGCGCAGGGGGATGACGTGGTGGACGTGATGGGCGCCGTCGGTCTCCGCCACGCCGCAATGCTGACAGAGGAAGCCGTCCCGCTGGCGGATGGCAGCCGAGACGCGGGGCCAGTCCTTGCCATAGTCATTGGGCGAGCTGTTCCAGAGTCCCAGGGCGCGCAATTTCCCCACCACCTGCGGGGCGATCCCGATCCACCAGGCGACGGTGTCCAGCTCCGTGGAAGGCAGGTCAAGCTCTTCATAGCCAAGCACCTGCTGGTTGTGAAACTGTAGCTTTTTGAAGCCCGTGATGGTGGTGGTCACCTTCACCCGTCCCAGATACTTGTGCCCGCCAGGGCAGGCCTGCCGCATCTGCAGCGCGGTCTGCTCGATCTCGGTGTGGCGCAGGGCCTGGGTGAAGTAGTTCACCTCGGCGGGCTGCACCTCCACCAGCTTTGCGGCAAGGTCGAGGCGGCTGACGATCCAGGTTTCGCCGCGGTCAAGATAGATGGCGTTGGGGTGGGTCATCCAATAGGCGCTGGCCGCGTCCACATAGCCGATCAATTCATCGCCATGCTTGATCTGAAGCTGCTCGCTGGCGTTGCGTAGCGAGACCTCCGCGGAGGGATAGCTTTCCGGAACTCCGATCCAGCGGCCTCCCGCGTGGCGGATTTTGCCTTCCTGAAGCAGAATCTGCAGATAGGGGAAGATGTGCTCGCAGCCCAGACTGCCGAAGCCCTCGTCATCCAACAGGGCCAGGTCGTGCACGGCGCAGAGCAGTTGTTTTTGCAGAATCTCACGATGGTCAGGCGCGATGAGGGCGTGTTCGGGGTTATTGTCAAAGAGATAGTGGGGGTTGTGGCAGATGTATTGATCCAGGGGGTTGGCGCTTGCCACCAGCACCGCCAGGGCTGTGTTGCCCTTGCGTCCGGCGCGTCCTGCCTGCTGGCGGGTGGCTGAAATGGTGCCGGGATAGGTGTTCAGGAAAACGGCGTCCAGCCCGCCGATGTCGATGCCCAGTTCCAGCGCGTTGGTGGAGACCACCAGTCCGATCTTGCCTTCGCGAAGTTCTGCCTCGATCTCGCGGCGGTTGGCGGCCAGATAGCCGCTGCGGTAGCTGCGGACGCGGTCGCGGAAGGCTTCGCTGCTTTGCAGGTAGAGATAGAGGATTTCCACGCTGCGGCGCGGCCCGCAAAAGAGGATGGCCTGGCCGGAGGTGTGCAGCCAGCGTTTGGCCAGCGCGGTGCTTTCCATCAAGGCGCTGCGGCGGATACCCAGGGCTGCATCCACGATGGGCGGATTGAGGATCATGAACACCCTCCTGCCATGCGGCGAGCAGTCCTTATCCACCAGGGAAACAGGGCTTTCCAGCAAGTCCTGGGCGAGTTCGCGGGCGTTGGCGACGGTGGCGGAGGTGCAGATGAACTGGGGCTGGCTGCCGTAGAGGGCGCAAATCCGCTTGAGGCGGCGCAGCACGTTGGCGAAATGGGAGCCGAAGACGCCGCGGTAGATGTGCACTTCGTCGATCACCGCCCACTTGAGGTTGGCAAAGAACTGCGCCCAGAGCGTGTGATTAGGCAGAATCCCGAGATGCAGCATGTCCGGATTGGAAAAGATCAGGTTGGCCTGCAGGCGGATTTGCCGCCGCGCGGAGCTTTGGGTATCGCCGTCGTAGATGCCGCAGTTGTATTTTGTTCCGCTCAGGCCGGAGAGGCGGGAAAGCAAGTGGCTGAACTTTTGCTGCTGATCCTGGGCCAGCGCTTTGGTGGGGAAGATCAGCAGGGAACGGCCGCTGGGATTGCTAAGCAGGTGCTGCAGGATGGGAAACTGGTAGCAGAGGCTCTTGCCACTTGCCACTCCGGTGCTTAGCACCAGATTCCGCCCGCTCAGGATGGCGTCGATGGCCTCGCGTTGGTGTTGATAGAGGCGGCCGATGCCCAGTTCACGCAGTAGGGATGCCAGTTCAGGCCTGGTCTGGGGTGGAAAATCAGCCCAGACGGCCTCCACCGGCTCCAATTCCTGCAATCCGGCGATGTTGGCGCTGAAATGCCGGTCGCGCAGCAGGCTCTCGATAAAAGCCTCCACATCGGGCAGGGCGAGGTGGTCTCTCATTTGCTGATCGCCAGGCGGCGGATGCGGCTGCCCGTGGCGTCGCTCAGGCGCAGGAGATAGACCCCGGAGGAGAGGCCGGGCCCGGCTTTGCGGCTGTCGAAGCTGCTGATATCCCGGGCGGAAAAGACGCGGCGCCCTCGCAGATCAAAGATTTCCAGACTGAAACTGGTCTTGGCGGGGTTTTCCACGCGGAAGGCGCCCCGGCTGGGATTGGGGTAAATCCTGTAATCGGGGGCGGCCTGCAAATCCTCATCCAGAGGCAGGTATCCGCCCTCGCCAGTGATCAGGATGTCGTCCAGGTAGAGGGCGAAGGCGTCCCAGGAGAGGCAATGCCAGGCCAGGCGGACGCTTTGCTTGCTCCAGGCTGAAAGGTCGTAAGTGTATTCAGTCCAGGCGGCAGGCACGGCGATATGGGGTGGCGAGCTGATGGGCACAAAGTCCTGGGGATCGGCGCCGGAGGTGGAGATCAGCACCCGGAGCCGTTCCAGGCCGTAAGCGTCGGTGTGGGAACGCGCCCAGAAGCTGAGTTGCGGTTGCTCGCCGAGGTTGAAGGGCGGCGAGATCAGCCAGTCGTTGTTGGGAGGGGTGAGGCTGCTGATGCAGGCCAGCATTGCGGAACCGGCATGGGGCGGCAGATTGGAGAGGGGAGGCGTGGTCTGGGCGGGAAAGAAGCTCAGCCAGGCCAAAGCTTCGCCCTCATGGGGAAAGCTGACCCCATCCCAAGGCCAGGTGTTGGACAGATCCAAATCCAGATTGCTCCAGGCCTCGATTTCCTGGCTGAAAGGCGGGCAGGTCTCAAAATCCTGATTGAGGATAAGGTTTTCGATCTCTTCGGGGACATGCACGCTCACCACGTTGGAAGGCCCGGAAAGCTCGCCCAGATGGTTCTCCGAGCGCAGATAATAGATGTATGTCTGTCCGGCGGCAACCTCATAATCCAGATAGCTGAGGCTCTGGCTCTGGGCGACCCACACGTCGTTGCGGTAGATGCGGTAGCGCAGGGCCGTTCCAAGCTCGGGTGGCGACCAGCTAAGGCGCACGTGGTCGTTTTGCCAGTAGGCGTTCAGGCCATAGGGCGGGCCGATGGGTTCTCCCAGGGTGCGGAAAGACCAGACCGGGCCGGGGAACTCCTCCGCGCCCTGATGGGCTGTCACGCTCCAGTAATAGGTGACCAGGGGCTGCAATGGTTGGGCGAAACTCCAGGCGGGCAGGCTCAGGTTTTGGGCAAGGGGCTCAAGCTGCCCCGCATCCTCGCCAAAGAACAGATCCCAGCTTTCGGCCTGGCTCTGCCAGGAAAGGCTGGCGGAGGTAGGCACTCCCTGGGCCTGATCCTCCGGCTGTGGCAGATAGGGGATGTAGCTGAAGGCTTGCAGTTCGAGGCGCAGATTGGCATGCGCCTGGCGGACATAGAAGCCGCTGGCGGAAGGGGATGGCGGATCCGCGGGATCGGGGTTGATTGCCAGGCTGTTGAACACTATCCCCCGCGGGCTTCCCGTCTGGGTGCAGAGGAACTCGTCCGAGGTGGAGCTGTATTCCGGGCTGTTCTCGTCCACGGCGATCAGCAGGTTGTCCATTCCATTGTAGATAAAGAGGTTTTGCAGGGTGAGGGTAAGCCAGCCCTGTCCCGGCAGGGAACCGGAAAAGTCCGACTCCTGCAGGATGCCTTCCCAAACCAGGCTCAGGCTGTCCAGGGGCACCCAGTCGCCAAGCTGGCCGCGCTGCGTGTGGCCGACCCAAACCCTCCAGAGGTTGTTGCCGGAAAGAAAGATACTGCCGCTGACGCTGTATTGGAAAGAGAGGGAGTGAATCCTGCCCGCGGACTGGATTTCGGAGGCCAGATAGACCTGCTGCGAATAGCTGTAAGCCCGGGCTGGCTCGATGGGGAGGCTCTGGTTTACCAAAGTGCCGCTGCCGATTTGGACGGTCTCCGCGGCCAGGCAGCCTCCGATCATGAACAATGCCAACAGCCAGCGCATCTCAATCCTCCCCGCGCCGGATGGTCTGTTTGTTGGTGGAGAAGACGGCCTCATCTTCCATATTGAAGGCCGGCAGATGGCGCGCGGCCTCACAAATTCCCTTGCTATCGTCCATTGGAGCGCTCCTTGGGCAAAAATGTCTTATTGCGCCCTTGTAGCGGGCTGTCCCTGCCTGTCAAGCCCAAAATGCCTGCCGCTTCAGGATTGCCGGAAACTCAACGCCAACAGTTGGGAACAGGAACTGTGCTCCAGTTCCGGAGGCGCGAAGAGCATGAACAGCGGCCGCAGATACTGGGGCACCCTGGCAAGGAACTCACTGTATAAGTAAACATTCTGCCAAAACAGCTCCGGCGAGAGTTGAAAGTCAAAGCGCCTCTTGCGTTGCGAAAGCAGATGCAGCCTGTGGGGCAGATGAGCCGTCCCTGCCTTGGTGTGGCGGAAATCCCTGCTGTAACGGAAATCATTTTCACCTCCCCGAATCCTGTCCCAGACTCCATTTTTCAAGGGCAGTTCAACGAAGCAGGAGCCCATGTCAGCCGCGGGCTTGAGGCTGAGATTCAGCTTGAAGCAACAGTATTCCGCCTTGCCATAGGAGGCCAGAATCTCGGTCTGCGCCACCAGCAGGGGCAAGCCGGGGCGGGTGAGGAAATGCTGCCGGAAGACCATCCCCCGCAAGGCTTTGTTTTCCTTGATCTCGGTGCGGATGGCGAGGCCTGACCACAGATTGCCCCAGTTGTCCACCAGCTCGGAAAACTCCGCCCGGTGTTGCTCGCGCCGCAGTCCCTGCAAGCCGGTCTGGGTGGGTATGCAATGCAATCCGCCCAGATAGGGGTTGAAGTGCCCCTTGGGGGCAAAGTCCGGATAGCCGCTGTCCAGCCACTCCACACCCGCGTGGGACAGCGACACGATACTGGGCAGGCAGGCCTCGCGGGGAGCGGCAAAGCTCAACACGCCGTTGTCCACCCGCAGCAGTTCGCAGGGCTGAAGCTCTTCCACGGTCTGCCGCACCTGTCCAGAACACAGCAGCAGAGTCTCCTCGCGCCGCAGCGTCTGGGATGGCCTGGCAAGCTCGCACCAGACTTTCTGTAAAGGTTCTCCCTCTTTGAGGCAAAGCTCTTCCGTCAGGCTTTGCGACTCGTCTTCCAGGCGCAGTTCGCGTTCGCTGAACTTCCCTTCTCCGGCTGTGCCGAAAGTGACGTGCCCATGCAGCATCTGATTCTGCCTCAAGACCAGTTCCAGCGGGCAAGGGACGGACACGCAGGGATTTCCCCCGTTGGCAACCAGTTCCAGGGTGGGATGTTCCCTCTCCGCGGGCAGATGGGTGTTGCGGGCAAAATTCCGCACTTCCATGCTGTTGTCAAAGCAGTTCAAATACACCCGCAGCGGTTCCGTTTCCCGCTTTCCGCTCCGCGCCAGCTCTGCCAGATCGATCTTCCAGCCTATGAACCAGTTTTCAAAACCAACTTGGGCGGAAGGTTCCCAGATGATCGCCAAAGTGCCGCTTTCCTGCCTGGAAAAGAACCAGTTGCAATCCGGATCGGGCTGCGGCAGATCGTCAACCCACACATCCAGCATATCCTCTTCCAGGCTCAGAATGCGCCCGCCGCTTTTGTAGGACAGGGGTTCTCCATCAAAAGTCACCCTCAGCAGCAGGCCATACTCTCCTCCGTCCGGCACCTTCAGCGCCCGCGCGCGGTATTCCAGCAGCCCGCCCGGATAGAGGGTGTAGAGCAGGGCAAACTCCAGCCCGGGCTTGTCCTGGCTGCGATAGCTCAGTTCCAGTTGCCTTCCCTCCCCTCTTCGGGTCAGGCGCGCGTCCCAGGGAGCAAGGTTTTCAAACTCCTCGCTGTAGGGCATGCCCGCCTGGGGTGGCATCGTGTAAAAGCTGGGGGCATTGTCTCCCCCGAACCAGCCCCGGTTGACCTGCCACCATGTTTCAAAGCGAAGCTCATACAGCCCGCTTAACAGATAGTAGCCCGTGGGAAGGATGGCGGCAGCGGAGGAACCGCAGACCTTTTGGCAACTGCTGGCCTGCTTTTCAAACTCCACTCCGGCGGAACCCTCCACACTTGCCTTCACCTTGATGGCGGGAGCATACACGAGGGCGGCATCCACCGTGAAATCAAGCGGCAGCATGCGGCGCTCCCCCGCCTCCAGGTTGAAACTGAACCTCCTCTCCCGCAGCCTGATTTCCGGCTGCTCAGGCAGTTCCAGCTCGAAGCTCGCCTGGCGGGGAAAATTGTTCCGCGCGTTCAGCCACATCCGGCTTTCCCTGCCGGGCAAAACCTGCCCGTGTTCGTTGCGCAGTTCCATGTCAAGCGGATACTCCAGCTTCAGCCCGGTCTTGAAGAGCTGGCTGCGCCCGTTCACCGCTATCTCGCAGAGGACGCCCGGCATGCTTTCCCAGTCCGTACGCTGCTTTTGGATGGGATCCACCCTGAAGAGGGAGGGGATTGCCAGGCTTGTTATTACCTCGCCGCTGAAATCCAGCCCGTGAACCAGTTCCGCCTCGTTTTTGCCCCGCAAGCTCACTGCCAGGGGGCGGTCCGTGTGGTTTCCCAGTTTGTAGGTGATGGGATACTCCAGCCCAAAAACCGGCTCGGGATCGTCAGTTTCGGCTTCGATGCTCCAGTCGTTCGTGCGGATGGCGACCACGCCCCGGCCCTGGCGTTCCACCGTCACTTCCAGGAATTGCCCGTCCTTTTCCCATCGGTGGTCGAAGAGGTCAAATCCTTTCACCTTGCGGCCGTCCGGCACCATAGAGAGTTCGCGTTTGAAGTCGGCGTAGAGGTCGAAACGCTCCAGAAGGGGCTTGAGCAGTTCTCCGCGCAGCAGACCCGGCAGGAAGTTCATCAGGTGTGTGCCCCAGGAATCCAGTTGTTCCCAGAAGAATCCGCATTTCTTATAGAGCGGCATCGCCTTCAGGTTGCCCGGCCAGGTGAAGAGGTCGATCCGCCCGTAGCCAAGCTCGGCGGCGCGCTTCACGCAGAGCCGGATCAGGGCTTTGCCGATCCCCCGCCCGTGATGGCTGGGCAGCACGTTGATCATCTCCACATAGGCGACGTCAGCCTCGTAGCCATATTCACAAAGGCGCGCGTAACCCACCACAGCCTCACCTTCAAACGCCAGATACAGGTTCAGGTATGGCGAGGTCTGCTGTTCCTGCAAGACCTTGGCTTCGCTACTGTTCCAGACCCTGCCCATCCAACCCTCGCTGCTGTTGTTCCACATCGTTGCCACCGCTTTGGCGTGGCGCGGTTCATATTCAGTATAGACGATTCCTGGCATCTGTTTTTCCTTCAAAAATTGGTGATCTCCGGGACTTGCTGCCCGGTCGTGTCTGCCGCGGTGCCTGTTCAGCGCATCAGCAGTCCCTTGCGCGTGTCCGTGCTATTGCCGGCTGTGCGGCGCAACAGGGTTATCCGGTGTTTGACAGCCGTGTTCTCACCTCCTGAGACAAAAGGTTATATAAAAATCAAGCAATATTTGTTCCTCATCTCCGAATATATCAGGATATCCCGCCTTTTCTCCCCCTTTTTTCCCCCGCCGCTCCCCTTTGCATCCTATTGATTTCCTTTGGTCTGCCTGGAGTCATCCTTAACTTCGCAACCGCATACCTAAGGATGATACCCCCAAATCCAGTAGTAGCGAAGGAGGGCGGTATGACGGATTATGCGGATTATTGACAGGATGTCTGCGCCTGTCAACTATTATGTGTCAGGCTATCCCTCTGGGCGGTATGGAGATGAAGGCTGTTTCGCCCCTGCTCCGAAGCTTCATTTTACGATGTTACCGTTCAAATTCCGACTACGGTCAAGGTTCGTTTCCGCCCGCGGTTCTGCCAAAGAACTCACGGATCACCGCCAAAGCCTGCAGGGCGTTCAGATCCACCCGCAGCAGGGGTAGCTGCCCGTTCACGAAGTCCGGGTAGCAGATGTTGGGCTCCAGCAGTGATTCCACGCGAGTGTTCAGGTAGGCATGGCGGTCGCGGTAGTCCAAAAACCGACCGTAGCGGGGATCCATGACTTCGCCATATTGGTTGCGCAGCCAGGCGTTGCGGACGCGGCGCTCCAGGGAAACGTCCTTGTAAACGCCGAAACCGAGCGGCTGGAAAGCCCGCACATACTTTTTGTAGAGGTAGCGATGCAGGCGCAGAGGCAGGGGAACGCGGCGCCAGAACTCCATAAATTCCAAATCCCAATGGGGCAGGCGCCAGGAGTGGCCGAAAAACTCGTAAACGCGAACCGAATTGACGATGAAGTTGGACTGATGATGCGCCCAGCACCACTCGTCGAAGAAGGAGGCGGCGGTTTCGGCGGACATCTGCTCCGGAATCCGCAGTTGCTCGGCGATGCGGGGTCCGAAGAAGCGCAGGCGGAGTTCGTCGGGGCATTTCCAGAGCTTGAACCTGGCGTCGAAGAGGGCGCGCAGCAGGTTGTCGCGGCTGAATTCCACCTTGTCTTCAAAGATCTGGGGCAGATAGCCGCCTTCGGGAAAGTCGCCGGAGTGGCCGGGCACGAACACGGCGTCGTCGGGCACCAATCCCCGTTCCTTGAGGGCGCGCACCGCCAGCCAGTCCTGGATGTAAGGCGCGGAGGAAAGGTGGGTGGAAAAGCGGAAAAACTCACGCATCTGCCTGGAATTGAAAGCCTGATGCCACATGCCGCGGGTCTGCTCCACCAGATGCCAGGGGTAGTTCAGAAAGCGCGCCACCTTGCGGGAGGTCTCGCATTCGCCGCGGTGCTTGCCGCGATAGGAAAAGCAGGTCACGTTGGAATAGCCCAGGCGTTTGAGCATCACCGCCACCAGACGGGAATCGTAGCCGCCGCTGAGGGGAATCAGCACAGGCCTGCCGCCCAGGGAATCGATGAGACGCCCAAAGACCCGCTCGTGCATCCTGTCCAGCGCTTGGAGGGAAAGGTCTGCCTCCGCATAGACCCTGGTGTAGCGGAAGTATTCCCTGATCTCCAGGCTCTGCGCGGGTTGGTGCCAGATCAGGCATTTACCCGCCTCGAGCTGGCGCAGTCCCTCCACCAGGGTGTCGCCAAAGGTGCAGTAGCCGGTGATGAGAAACTCGCGCAGGGCTTTGTGATCCAGGCCGGGATTGGCGAGGCGGGCGCGCAGGGCAAAGGCGTCGGAATCCAGCAGGAGCTGCCCGTCGCGCACCGCGTAGAAGAGGGGATGGGAGCGCACGCGGTCAACCGCCGCCAGGATGTAGTCGCCCCGCCGCGCCGCCAGGCTGAACATGCCGTCAATGCCCTTTAACAGTGAGACGAAGCCATCCGCGCCGCAATCCGGGGGAATGATGTCGGCTGGCGGGGGGCTCAGGCAGGCACCATCCTTGAAGATGTAGCCGCGGTTGAGGCTTGTCAGCTTGTCTTGCGCTTCCATAATTCCTTCAGATCCTGCCGGTTGAGCGCGAGCAACTCCGCCAGGGTAAAGCCTTCCCGCCGGATGAAAACGGCCAGGTATCCGAGGCCGAAGGCGAGATAGGAGATGCTGGAGGCCAGCGCGGCTCCGGAGATGCCCCAGAGGGGTATCCAGAGCAGGTTGAGCAGGGTATTGAGCAGCAGGGTGAGGCCGCTCAGCAGCAGGTGGATGCGGGGCCTGCCGAGGCTGAAAAAGTGTTGGGGTGAAATGGAGGCCAGCGCGGCGAACACCATCCCGCCCAAAAGGATCATGGTGGCGGGGGTGGCCTCAGCGTAGGCGGCGCCGTAAAAGACGGGGATCAGCAGCGACAGCGGAATGCCCAGCAGGGCGAGGGCGGCGCAGATGTAAAAACTGAACTTGAGGGTCTGGGCCAACACCCGGCGCGAGACCTGGGGATCGCTGGTGTTGTAAAGCCTGCCCAGCAGGGCGGAATTGACGCTGAAGGGGATCAGGAACATCAGTTCTGCCAGGTTCACGGCAATGGTATAGACTCCCAGATCGCTGACGCCCAGCATGGAGCGGATCATGATCTGATCGAGCCGCAGATTCAGATAGGTAAAGACCGAAGACAGCCAGATGACCAGGCCATAGGAATATTCCGCCTTCAGCAGGGGTAGATCGATCAGCAGGCGGAAGGGCTGCCCCAGCTTGAAAAACAGGATCAGCGCGTTGGACAGCAGCGCCGCCACCGAGATGGCAAAGAAGGCTGCCGGGCTCTGCAGGCCGCAAACACAGAGCAGGATGATGATGAGGCTCTTGGGAATGAAAACCGCCATGTTGTAGATGTTGGCGGGAATGATGCGTTCATCGGCGGTGAACCAGGCATGGTGGTTGTAGTAGATAAAAGTGGCCAGCACCAGCAACAATCCGCCCAGGATGTAAAGGTAATTGTAGTCTCCCAGCACAACGCCAAAAGAGCGCAACGCGAGCAACACGGCGGAAATCAGCAGCCAGGTGAGCAGCAGGGCGGTGAAGTTGTTACCCATCAGCCGCTCAGGGTCGGTTCCGCCTCGCTTGAGGAAATACATGACCGCGCTGTTCAAGCCCATATGCCCATAATTTCCCAAAAGAGTGAAGATGAGCAGGGCGTAGGCCACGTAACCCTGTCCGGAAGGGCCCAGGGTGCGGGCTACCAGGATGCTGGTTAGCGCGCCGAGCACGATACGGATGATCTGGTTCAGCAGATTGCTGGTGATGTTGGCTTTGTAACCCATGCGTGTAACGCAGTCCAACGGATCAGGCGCCGCCGGGCTGGCTCAGAAGATCTCCTGTTGTGATTCGCTGGGCGTGATGCCCAGATGCCGGTAGGCTTTGAAAGTGGCTTTGCGTCCCTGCGCGGTGCGCTCCAAAAAACCCTGCTGCACCAGATAGGGCTCGTAGATCTCCTCGATGGTTCCGGCATCCTCTCCGATGGCGGTGGAGAGGGTCTTCAGTCCCACCGGGCCGCCGCGGTAGTTTTCTATGATGGTGGTGAGCAGGCGCTTGTCCATCTCATCCAGTCCGGCATGATCCACCTGCAACATTTCCAGGGCCTTGAGGGCAATTTCCAGGGTAATCACGCCATCGCCCATGATCTGGGCGTAGTCACGCACCCTGCGCAACAGGCGGTTCGCCACGCGGGGGGTTCCGCGGCTGCGGCGGGCAATCTCGGCGACGCCCTCCTGCTCGAAGGGGATACCCAAAATTTTGGCGGAACGAGCGATGATCAGGCAGATGGAGTCAAAGTCGTAGTAGTCCAGCCTCAGCACGATGCCAAAGCGGTCGCGCAGGGGCGGGGTGAGCAGTCCGGCGCGGGTGGTGGCGCCAATCAGGGTGAAAGGCTCCAGGCTGATCTTGAGGGTGCGGGCGCTGGGGCCGCTGTCCAGAATGATCTCCATCTGGAAGTCCTCGATGGCGGGATAGATGTATTCCTCGATCACGTGGGAAAGGCGGTGGATTTCATCGATGAAGAGCACTTCGTGCAACTGCAAATTGGTGAGGATGCCCGCCAGGTCGCTGGGCTTTTCCATCACGGGGCCGCTGGAGACGGTGATTTCCACATCCAGTTCGCGGGCAATGATTGAAGCAAGAGTGGTCTTGCCCAAACCCGGGGGGCCGTAGAACAGAACGTGATCCAGAGGTTCCTTGCGCAGCTTGGCGGCGCGGATGGAGATGTCCAGCATCTGCTTGATCTGGTCCTGGCCGATGAATTCCTTCAGGGTGCGCGGCCGGAGCGCGCGGTCAAATTCCGTGTCCTCGCGCTGCTCCAGAGGGGTGTTGATGCGCTCCAGCATGGATGCTATTTATCCCCGCGTTTGTTGAGCCGGGAGGAGGGGCAGCCGAATCTCTTCATCATGCGAACTCCTTCACTTTATCTTTCCCAAAAGCTTCATGATCTGAAGCCTCCAGACCATCCAGACGGCCTCCCACACGATGCGGCGGCTCATCTTGGACACTCCGTCGATGCGTTCCGTGAACACGATTGGCACCTCATGCACGCGGAAGCCCTTGACCCAGGCGCGGAAGTTCATTTCAATCTGGAAAGCGTAGCCGTCGGAGAGAATCCTGTCCAGGTTGATGGCTTCCAGCACCCTGCGGTTGAAGCATTTGAAACCGCCGGTGGGGTCTTTGACGGGCATTCCCGTGATCGCCCGCACGTATTTGGAGGCAAAATAGCTGATCAGCAGGCGCTTGAATGGCCAGTTCACGATGTTCACCCCCTGGCAGTAGCGGGAGCCGATCACCAGGTCATATTTACGCGCCGCTTCCAGCAGGCGGGGGATGTCGTTCGGATTGTGGGAGAAATCGGCGTCCATTTCCAGGATGTAGTCATAGCCGTTGGCCAGGGCATACTTGAAGCCGGAAACGTAGGCGGAACCAAGCCCCATCTTGCCCGGACGGCTGATCAGATGGACACGCGGCTCGCTCTCCATGATCCTGGCCACTTCCGCGGCGGTGCCGTCGGGGGAGTTGTCGTCCATCACCAGGATTTCCAGTTCCGGAGCCTGTCCCAGCGCGGCGGGAATGATCCTGCCGATGTTCTTGATCTCGTTGTAGGTGGGTATGATCAGTAGTGCTTTCATGATTTGTCCAGATTGTTCTTTAATAGTTGAGCCTCAGGCACCTCGCGCAGTGGCTTGGCGGGCGAACCCAGCACCAGCTTGCCGGCGGGAACATCGCGGGAAACCACCGATCCCCCAGCCACGCAGGCATCCTCTTCCAACACCTTGCCCGGCAGGATGGTGCAGTTGACCCCGATGCGGGCGCCGCGCTTCATGGTTATTCCCTTGAAGTGCTTGAAGCGCTCAGGGTCGCGGGCCATGTAGTTGTCATTGCTGGTGGCGACGCAGGGCGCCACGAAGCAGTAGTCTTCGATCTCGGAATAGGCGGTGATGTAGCAGTTGGTTTCAAACTTGTTGCGGGAGCCGATGGTCACGAAGTTCTCAATTGCCACGTTGCGCCCGATGATGTTCAGGTCTCCGATGCGCACGTTTTCGCGGATGGTGGCCAGATCAGCGATCAGGTTGCGTTCGCCGATCTCGCATTGGGCATAGATGACCACGTTCGCCCCGATCTGGCAGCCTGAGCCGATCTTTGCCGGGGCGAGGCCTTCCGGCACCTTGAAGATGCTGCGGGGTGAGGACAGCGGCCGTTTGCCGATCACGCAGTTGTCGTCCACCCGCACATTGTCTCCGATCCTGGAGCCGGGGTGGATCACCACATTGTTGCCAATCAGGCAGTTGGCGCCGATCTCCACATCCTCCAGGAGGACTACGTTCACCCCCAGACGGGTGTTCTCTCCCAGCCTTACGCTGCTCGCTATATACTGATTCATCAAACCTCCAGGCACTTAGTGCTATTTTTTTCTCGACAAGTAATCAGGCAAGTAAAAAAATAGCTTTCAGGATATAAGATATGCAAAAAGCCATCGCTGACTATCTGCAATTTATACGGGGCGAAGCCAAATCCCCCCGCACAATTGTCGCCTACGAGAGCGACCTGGAGCAGTTTCACACCTTTCTGCAAAGGTTTTTTCCCGACGCTCAGGTGCAGGTGAAGCAGATCAGCCCCCTGATGATCCGCGACTTTATGCGCTGGATGCACGATAGCGGCGTGGGAAACCGCAGTCTGTCCCGCAAGACTACCGCCCTCAACAGTTTTTTCCGCTTTCTCAAACTGACCGGAGTGATCGATAAAAACCCCATGGACCGCATCAAACGCCCCAAGTTTGAAAAGAAACTGCCCCTCTTCTTCTCCGAGGAGGAGGTGGCGCAACTGCTCAAAATACCGGATACGGCAGATAAATTCGGCCTGCGCAACCGCGCCATCCTGGAACTGCTCTACTCTTCCGGACTGCGTCTCTCGGAACTGGCAGACCTGCAACTCTCCGATATCGACATGAAACGTGGACTGTTGCGCGTGATAGGCAAGGGCAACAAGGAAAGGATGGTGCCCGTGGGAGAACCCGCCATTCAGGCTATCCGCGAGTATCTGCCCGCCAGGGCGGAATTGCAGACGCCCCAGAGTTCAAACAAACTGTTCCTCACCCGCTCCGGCAAAGATTTTGACCATCGCCAGCTTTACACCATACTGGATAAATACTTCGCCGTGATCGCCCAGAAAAAGGGCTATTCACCCCACACCCTGCGCCACAGCTTTGCCACCCACATGCTGGCGCGAGGGGCTGACCTGCGCGCCATCCAGGAAATGCTGGGGCACGCCAACCTTGCCACCACAGAGATCTACACCCACGTGACCATTGAGGACATCAATGAAGCCTACCGCAAGGGGCATCCCCGGGGAAACGACTGATACGGTAAAGCACTCAACTGGAGCGGGCTTGGCAAGATACTTTTCCTGGATGAAAGAAGGCTCCCCTTCAATCCGATATGATATAATAACTTTCAAATAAGCACACAAATTACGGTGACGGTTTTCGGCTTGCCCTCGTTCGACAGAGTGAGCTAAGTCTATATTTTCCCTGGGTCATCCTTAACCCGGTGAGGTATGACCTAAGGATGATGGCGCCAAAGCCTGTAGCAGCAAGGGACGGAGCTATGAAGTAAAAACAGGATAATCAGCATTATATGTTTATCAAAGCAAGTAAATCAACTCATTTTTGGGGACAAATCGACCCACTTATTTTTGAAAGAGACCCTGGAAGAACTGTTCCCGCTATTTTCCCCACCAGGCCAGCAGAGCCAGGCCCGCCAAAGAGGCCAGCCAGGCGTTGAATTCCCGGTGCCGCCACCAGACTGTCAGCGACCACTTTTTCCAGAGCTTGCCCCACCGCAGTTTCTTGGGGAAGAAGACAGCCACATCCCGCTTGTAGGCAAGCCAGTCATCCCCGAAAAGCCTTTGCAGTTTGACCTCTTCCTGACGGATCTTGGGAACGTAAGCCAGCAGCAGCATGGCACCCAGCACGATCCAAAGCGGCCAGCTATTCACGATCAGCGCGAACCCCAAAGCCAGCAGCAGGGAGCCCAGATAGAGCGGATGGCGGCTGAGGGCGTAGGGGCCGGTGGTAGTGAGGATGGTGTTCTTATGGATCATGCCCGCCGCCCAGGAACGCAGCAGCAGGCCTGCCAGAACAACGAACATGCCCAGATGGGCGGCATTGAACCAGTCCCGCAGCAGCGGCAGCGGCTTATGGTCGAAAACAACCAGCGCAACAAGGATCAGCGGCACCAGTATCCGCATCAGGGTCAGCCGCTTTTTGGCAGCCCACTCCAGAATTGCTTTCATATACTTCCCTTTGACTTTCAAACTCACGCGTCAGGGCAACTCCCCCGACCGCAAAGACAAAGTCTGAAGCCCGCGGATTCCGGCAAGCAAAAACTGCTTATCCGTCTTTTCCCAGTCTTTTGAAGAGGATAAATGAATGCAGAACGGGATAGAGCAGCAATCCAAAAGCCAGCACCGCGCTCCAGACCTGAAAGCCGCTGTGTTTCGGCAGGATCAGGCCTTTCAGCATCAACAGCAGGCCGCCCAGCACAAAGAGGATGCCACCCAGACGGTGGGTGCGGTTCCAAACCTCTTCATTGGACAGCGTCCAGGGAGTTTTGATGCCGATGAAGAAATTCTTGGGAACCTTGGGCAGCAGATTGCCCAACAAAACGCAGAACAAGCCTATCAGGATCAAGATGATATTCACCTGCCCGATGTCGCCCCATTTAGCCACAGCCAGGGCGTAAACGCTGATCAGCGCGAAAAAGAAGACCAATGTGGTGGTGAGAGGCGGCAATACAGCGTCGAAACGCTCTTCATACTTTCGATACCAGGGCGAATACCAGGGCAGCAGCCACAGCGCCAGAAACATGATCGCGTTGAGCGCCAGCCCCCACCAGAGGCCGAATGTCTTGCCCGACCAGCCGTCGATCTCGTTGTGGATATTCCAATGGGTGGGAACGCGCGCGTCATCCGGGAGCTGTCCCGCGAACCACAGCGTGGCCGCCAGATGCAGCGCCAGAACCAGCAACGCCCACTTATACTTTTTCAGTTGTGCCATCTTTCACCTCTTTTTTGCTGAAAACTTCCGTGAACCAGCCGATAACGTCCTCAAACACCGTGGTGTTCAAGGTGTAATAAACAAACTGCTTTTCCTTGCGTGAGCTGACCAGCCCCGCCTCCCGCAATACCTTGAGATGCTCGCTCAGACCGGGCAGGCTGATCTCAAAGTGCTTGGCCAGGTCTCCCGCGGAGAGGGTGCCTTCCCGGCGCAGCAAGGTCAGTATCTTGCGCCGGTTGGGGTCCGCGATGGCTTTGAAAAAAGACTGCGGCATCTGATCTCCTTTATTATTCGTCTTTAAGTGCTTATTTAAGTGAACGCCGAATATGTCAAGAACTATATTTCGGTATTTACTTAATTACCCCGTAAGGCTTGGAGGAAAGCGATGTTTAGCGATAAACCAGGACAAGCGGGAAGGGGGGCAGAATTTGGGGTTGACAGGAATTGAACACTGGAAAAGTAATGGCAGATGAAGCTTGCCTTGCTGCACCGGACCCGCGACGGCGGACATCAACCGGAGCGGCGACCCCAACGCCAGGGACTACGTGTTTTCAGAGAAGATGATGGATAAGTTCATGCAGGAGATCAGTGAGTTTCGGACGGAAGGCCCGGAGCAAAGCCCATTCTGACTGCCAGCATGGAGTTCAAAGAGCCTTTCCCGGCTGCAAATCTCCCCCAGGCGCAATGGCTCAAATGGACTTCATGCGGGAAAGGAAAAATTTGGCACTTTCCCCTTGACAAAATGAGTTTGGAGCGGATATTATCTTGTCAAAACAATAAATTAATCTCCCTGGAGGAATAATGGCCGCATATTCGGTTAACGAAATCATCGAAATGGCCGTGCAGATAGAGCGCAACGGCTATGCCTTTTACGATGAGGCCGCCAAGCGTAAAGACCTGGATGACGACAGCCGGAAGCTCATCACCTGGCTGCGGGATGCAGAACTTGACCACGAAAAGACCTTTTTGCGCCTGCGCGACGAGGTGGACAACATGGTTCTGGAACTCTCCACCGATTGGGACATGGTGGCGGCTTACCTGAAGACCATCGTGGAAAGCCGCATCTTCAATAATGAGGATTCCGCCATCCGCAAAGCGGCGGAAGCCAAAGACCTGATGGGCGTGATCGACAACGCCATCACCTTTGAGAAAGACACCCTGCTCTACTTCCATGCCATCAGCGACGGCATCAGCAACGACAAGGCCAAGACCGCCCTCCGCCGCATTATTAACGAGGAAGTGTCGCACATTCTCAAGCTGAACGATTTCAAGAAAAGCCTGTCCTGAAACCCGGCTCATGCCCAAACGTATTAAGAAAAGCAGAACCAGGCGCGTCCTGGTGGCAATCCCGGTTCTGCTTTTACTTTTTCTGATCCTGCTCTACAATCCGGTCTCCATCCGCCTGATGACCGTGGGGACGGCTGTCTGGTATGGACTGGACCCCCTGGTCTTTTACCGCCTGATCCGCACGGAGAGCAATTTCCGCAGCCTGGCGGTGTCGCCTTCCAGCGCCATCGGCCTGGGGCAGATTCAGGAATCCACCGCCCATTACATCCATGTGAAACACAGGCGGGGCATGCTCTTTGTGCCCTTTTACAACCTGCGCCTCGCCGCCCGCTACATCAAATACCTGCAGGGGCAGTTCAATGGCAATTGGAGCCTGGTTCTGGCAGCTTACAACTGGGGCGAAACCAACGTCACCAGACGCATGGCGGGAACAAATCCAGACCGGGAAGCAGACTACCGGGAGCGCTTCCGTGACGTTCCCGAAACCTGGCACTTTATCAATAAAATCCTGCCTCCGGCAAAAAAGCCTTGACGGAAATAGGGATAGTCAAAAGCTTAGAAAACTTAAAACTTTAGGGAGTGAATCATGCTACGTAATCAGCGTGGAAACATTCTTTTCTGGGTGATCAGCGCGATCCTCTTCATCGCCATCGCGCTGGTGTTGATCCTGCCCAGCAAATATAACCTCGATCCGGAGAAAAATACCGACGACTGCACCACCAACATGAAAAACATCTGGGTGGCAACCTCCGACTATCTGAACGATTTTCAGCGGGATTATTACGGCGACCCGCAAGTCCTGCTCACCACCAAGAAAAAAGACGACCCCAAGAACTATTATCTGTCCTCTCCAGCCTATTGTCCGGAATCCCAGGGCGGCAAGGAAGAATACATCATTTTCGCCAAATACAGCGAGGAAATGCTTGGCAGCGAAATGAAGAACAACAGCGGCATCCTGATCTTTTGCCCCAACCTGGGCAAGTTTCCCAAACACTTCCTGGACAAGAGCTTTTACGACAATATGAGCACCACCAAGCTGCAAAACTATTTGATCGACGACATGAACTATATAGACCAGCAAACCAAGTCCAACGGCAAGGCCAAGAATGACGCGGTGATGAAATACATCGAAATCTGGAAGACCGATCCGGAATGCTATGCCAAGCGCTCTGCCGACATGAAATATCTGAAGCGGATGATCTTCCCGGATAATGAAGACCTGAAGCTCACTACTGAAGAATAATAGCACCCTAATCTGACGGCCTTTAACCCCGCCGGCTTTCTTGGAGGCGCTCCGGTGTGTGCCGGATTCGCCCAGCCAAGGGTCCCGCGGGGTTAAATGTATGCGCTGCCCAGAGGTCAAAGCATGCAATATCAAGAGTTTTTGGCTCACATCTACAGCAGATACTCCGGCAATGTGAAACTGGAATTGAACCGCATGGAAAACCTGCTGCGGGAGATGGGGAATCCCCAAAACACCCTGCGAGGCTTCCATGTGGCAGGAACCAACGGCAAGGGCAGCGTCTGCGCCGCTCTGGAGGCTCTCTGCCTGGCCCACGGGCTCAGCACCGGGCTGAACACTTCGCCGCATCTGATCGACTACACCGAACGCTTCCGCCTGCAGGGGCAGGAACCGCCCTTCAATCGCATCCTGGAGCTGTTCCAGCGCTTCGAGCCGTTGTTTGACAAGTGGGATGCCTCGTTCTTTGAGATCACCACCGCCATCGCCTTCCAGCTTTTCCGGGAGGAAAAGGTGCACAGCGCGGTGATCGAGGTGGGCCTGGGGGGCAGGCTGGACGCCACCAATCTGTTCAAGCCGGACATTAGCGCCATCACCTCCATAGGGCTGGACCACGTGAAGACCCTGGGCGGCACCGTGGAACTGATCGCGGCGGAAAAAGCAGGTATCATCAAGCCTTTTGTGCCTTTGATCATGGGCGGCATCCAGGGCGGGCCCGCTGAATTGATCCGCGCCAAAGCCAGAGAGATGCAGGCGCCGCTTTACCGGCTGGGCAAGGACTTCACCGCTGAAAACCTGCGGGAAAGCCTGGATGGGCTGGTCTTTGACTACCGCTTTGGGGACTGGAAACTGGATCAGTTGCGCGCTAACCTGCTTGGCGAACACCAGGCCGGCAACCTCTCCATCGCCCTCACCGCCTTCATCATCTATGCCGGGAAGAGGGGCATCGAGGTCTCGGAAGATAGCTTGCGGAAGGCTCTCACCAATGTCAACTGGCGGGGCAGGATGCAGGTCTTGAGCGCAGATCCGCCCGTGATCCTGGATGGCGCCCACAACGTTCAGGGAGTGCAGGCCCTGCTGCTCACGCTGGATAAACTCTGGCCGGGTAAAAAGGTGAAGTTCCTGCTTTCCATCCTGGCAGATAAAGATTACCGTGAAATGCTCCGCCTCATCTGCGGCAAAGCGGAAAAAATCTATCTGGCGCAGAATGGTTCCGAACGGGCCGCCACACTGGAAGAGCAGGCATCTGAGGTAGAAAAGCACGGTGTTCCCCACAGCGGAGCAGAATCTGTGTCCCAGGCCTACCGGCTGGCGCTGAACGAGCTTTCCCGCGGAGAAGCCCTGGTTTGCGGAGGATCGCTTTTCACCGTGGGCGAGGTGCTGGCGGCGCGCAAAGAGGATGAGGCAAATATCTCCTGACAGATGTATGCCGGAACGGATTCGTGAGGGACAAATTCAAGACTGCTTCTCGTCCCGCGGTAGGTTCGGTTCAAGCTTTCTTTTCAAAAGCGATACGAATTCGGAGTACTAACACATTGGATACTTTGGATAAATATCCTGTTGAGAAATTTCTTGACATTCTTAATAGCAAGCATTTATGGCGATTTATCATAATAATGCCTCTCACATGATCCGGATGATCAAAGAGGCTACTAAGAACCGAAGTCATTGCTTCGATAAACTATATAAGGAGAAAAAGGTATGAAACGGACATTGCTTTTATGTCTGCTTCTGGCCATAGTCGGTTTTGCCGTGGCTGATACCTACACCATAGGTGACGGAACCAACACGCAAAACTACGTACCCTTCTATGGGCTTTATGATTATGGCTGGTCGAAATCCATCTACACAGCGGCGGAGATCAATGCCGCCGGGCTTACGAGTGGCGGCAACATTGTCGCCATCGGTTTCGATGTCGGAAACACTCCGAACAACTATGTAACCACCAATCAGAAGGTGTACCTCAGGCACACCACCGCCAGCGCCTATGATACTGGTGACAACACGCTGCCAGACAGCACCCTCTTCACCCTGGTCTTTCAGGGCGATCTGACCTGGAACGGCGGCGGATGGCACCATGTGATGTTTTCAACGCCTTTTGCCTGGAATGGCACCGACAACATCGAGATCATGTGGAGAAACATGGATGGAACTTGGAGTTCTGGTTATCCAAATTTCAGATTTACAACCACCAATCCGGATTACTGCGCGGTTTACAAATACCGGGATGATAGTTTCCCCGCCGATGCCACCGGCACACGCTATTACAGCCGTCCCAATCTTCAGTTGGCAACCCCGCAGACCGCGCCGCCCAACCCGGCTGTGGCGATCTATCCCACCCTGGACGGCTGGGCTTTTACGGACGGCACCCTCTCCTGGCAGAGCGGCGGCGGTATGCCGAACTCCTATGACGTCCATTTCGGCACCAGCGCCACCCCGCCCTTTATCCAAAACCAGCCGGAAACAACCTACACCCCCGTTTTGGAGCCTAATACCACTTATTACTGGCAGATCGTGCCCGTGAACAATATCGGTCCGGCAGTTGACTGCCCCGTGTGGAGTTTCAAGACCCCGTCTGCCAACCAACTCGCGGAAAGTTTTGAAGACACAAGTTTCCCTCCCATGGGCTGGACCAATGTGGACGACGCCTTCACGCGCAGCACCACATCTCCCTTCCATGGAAGCGCAACCGCTTACGAATATATCGGGAGCGCGGGCAGCATACTCTACACTCCCATGCTGAGCATCGACGCCAACTCCAGCCTCGACTTCTGGGCCCGCTCCTCTGCCACCTCCGGCATTGGCCGCATCCAGATCAAGTATTCGCAAAATGGCACAGACTGGCTGCCGGTCGGAGCCGAGATTGCTTTGCCGGAAAACAGCAATTGGAACAACTATGTGGTTGATCTCAGCGGCGTTACCCCCGGAAACTACTTCCTGGGCTTCAACGTGTATTCCTCGACCTCATCCAGCACCTCATTCTATCTGGATCACATATTCGGCCCCGAAATGGCAGCGCTGGCTCCCGGAGCGGCCATCCTAACCGCTCCTGCCAATCTGGATACCGATGTCAGCGCATGGCCCACATTCACCTGGAACGCAGGCCCCGGCGGAATCCCCACAGGATTCAGGCTCTATTGCGACACCAACGCCAACCCCACCACTCTGCTGGCTGACGTGCCCGTCAATACTTATACCGCTACAGCCGCTCTGAACTACTCCACCACCTACTACTGGAAAGTGGTTGCTTACAACGCTACCGGCGAAGCTCCCGCCAGCGAAGTGTTCAGTTTCACCACCATAGACGATCCCATCATCAGCACCTTCCCCTGGATTGTCGATTTCGGCACTGATTCGTCAAACTGGGAGGTGCCAAACTGGAGCCAGCTCAGCGGCTTTTACCCAACTCCCACCGGCACCACATCCCAGTGGTTCCGCGATGATTGGCTCAACGGACCATCCGGCAACAACGCCTCCAAGATAAACATCTACGGTACCTCCCGTTATGGATGGCTTGTCACGCCACCCATCAACCTCCCCGCCGGAGAATATGAACTCAAGTTCGACGCCGCCCTGATGGACTGGAACTCCACCAACCCTCCCACCGGCACCCAGGCGGACGACAGATTCCTGGTCATCGTGGCAGACAACCCCAACATGAACAACCCCACATTGCTGAGAGAGTGGAACAATACAGGTTCAAGCGATGTATTCAACTCCATTCCGCACACTGGCCAAAACTATAGCATCCCCCTCACAGGCCTCACAGGCGTGAAGTATTTCGCTTTCTACGGCGAATCATCCGTCGGTAGCAATGGCGACAACGACCTGATGATCGACAACGTGACAGTGCAACAGGCAATGGCGAGCCCCGTATTCTCGGTTACTCCGGAATCCCACGATTTCGGCAGCCTGCCCGTTGGCGCGACTGCCAGCCAGGATTTCACCATCAGCAACATCGGCGAAGGCACCCTTGGTATCAACAGCATCGCGATTTCCACCAATCCCATGCTGACCCTGGCCAATCTGCCCACCCTGCCGGCCAGCCTTACTGCCGGTCAAAACATCAGCTTCACGGTCAACTATGCCCCCACTGCTGCCGGAACTCACACTGCCACAGTGACGATTACTGACAACCTGGGAGCCAAGGCTGTGCACACCGTGAACATCACCGGAACTGCTACCGAAACCCTGGATCCTCCCACGAACCTTACTGCGACGGTGACTGGCAGCAACGTGCATCTGGATTGGGATGCCCCGGGCGAGACTCCTCCTCCGCCTGCCGGGTTCAGCGATGGCTTTGAGAGTTATGCCGATTTCGCGCTTACCTTCGATCCCTGGACCCTGGTGGACGTGGATCAGAGCGGAACCTACGGCATGACCGGCTATAGCTGGCCGAACGTCTATGCCCCCATGGCTTACATGATCTTCAACCCCGGCGCCACCACTCCCCCTCTTACCGACCTTACCGCCCACGGCGGATCCAGGATGGCGGCCTGCTTTGCGGCAGTCCTGCCTGCCCAGGGCGGAGCGGGGCCCAACAACGACTGGATGATCTCCCCGCAGCTAACCCCCCAGGCTGGCGACTTCCTGAACTTCTATGCCAGGTCCTATACCGCCGATTATGGCCTGGAACGCTTCAAGGTGGGTATCTCCACCGGCGGCACGACCCCCGCGGACTTCACCATCATCAGCGGCGCCAACTACATCCAGCCTCCCGTGGACTGGACCCTTTACAGCTATGACCTGAGCGCCTATGCCGGGCAGAACATCCGCTTCGGCATCCAGTGCGTGTCCAGCGACGCCTTCATCTTCCTGGTGGACGACGTGAGCGTGGGACCTGTCCCCACCGCGAAGGAAGTCTATGCCGCGAACACAGCCGGCACCGCCACACGCTGCACCGGCACCCCGGTTCCCGCACCCCGGATCGTCACCCCGACCCGCGAACTGCTGGGCTACAAGGTCTATCGCGACGGCGCCCTGATCCAAACCATCACCGGCGGCGCCAACAGCGAATATGAC
>DFUX01000074.1 GCA_002379855.1 Cloacimonetes bacterium UBA4175
AAATGGCCGATATTGCAGACAATCGCGTTGTCTTTCATCTTGAGCATGTGGTCAACCCTGATCACGTCGCAGTTTCCAGTGGCGGTCACAAAGATATCCGCAATATCCAAAACGTTGTCCACGGTGTTGACTTCAAAGCCTTCCATGGCCGCTTGTAGGGCGCAGATGGGGTCGATCTCGCTCACGATCACCCGGGCGCCAAAGCCGCGCATGGACTGCGCGCAACCCTTGCCCACATCGCCGTAGCCACAGACCATCACGACCTTGCCAGCCACCATGATATCAGTTCCGCGCTTGATGCCGTCTGCCAGTGATTCGCGGCAGCCATAGAGATTGTCGAACTTGGATTTGGTAACCGAATCGTTCACGTTGACCGCCGGGAAAAGCAGCTTACCAGAAGCGTGCATCTGATACAGGCGGTTGACTCCGGTAGTGGTTTCTTCGCTCACTCCGCGTAGTTTCTTGACCATCCTGTGCCATTTTTGGGGGTCTTTTTCCAGGCCTGAGATCAGAAGCTTTTGCACAATCCTCATTTCTTCAGATTTGCTATTTGCGGATGGCTTTTTACCCAGCCGCGCCATTTCCTCTTCCAGGCGGTAGCCCTCGTGTACCATCAGGGTGGCGTCGCCGCCATCGTCAACGATCAAGTCCGGCCCTTTGCCATTTGGCCAACTTAGCGCCTGCAAGGTGCACCACCAGTATTCCTCGATGGTTTCGCCTTTCCAGGCAAAGACTGGCGTGCCGGATGCGGCGATGGCCGCGGCTGCGTGATCCTGGGTGGAAAATATGTTGCAGCTTGCCCATCTGACGTCCGCCCCAAGCAGTTTCAGCGTTTCTATCAACACCGCGGTCTGGATGGTCATGTGCAGGCTTCCCATGATCCGGGCGCCCTTCAGGGGTTTGCTATTCGCGTATTTGTTGCGCAATGAGATCAGGCCGGGCATCTCCGCTTCGGCGAGTTCGATCTCCTTGCGGCCAAAATCTTTCAGCCCGATGTCGGCGATCTTGTAATCCATGCTATCCTTCCTCTTATAATATAAAAGACCAAACCTGAATGGCTATAATTAACCATCCAGGTTTACGGTCATAATGTCAAGCCTTATCTTTTATTGAAACGGTCGTTTCTGCCACGTGAGCGGCGGTCACGGTCGCCTCCCCTGTCATTGCGGTTTGAAGGCCTTTCACGTTTGGGAGCGTTGGGATCGGGTTCCGGATTGCCGGGCACGCCTTTCATGGTGAGCGCCAGCTTGCCTTTGTCCATTCCCAGGGACTTCACATGGACGATATCGCCCAGCTTGACCATGTCTTCCGGGTGCCCGATACGGCTGGTGTGCATCTGTGAAACGTGCACCATGCCTTCTTTCACGCCTCCCAGAATCTTCACAAACACTCCGTAAGGCTCGATGCGGGTCACGGGTCCTTCAAACTCCTCGCCCACTTCGGGGTCGGTGGCGATGCCCTTGACCATGGCCTTGGCTTTCATTATCGAGTCTTTATTGGGAGAGAGGATGCGGACTGTTCCGTCATCCTGGATGTCGATCTCCACCTGGCAGGCTTCGATGATGGATTTGATCATTTTGCCGCTCGGCCCGATGATCTCTCCTATCTTATCCACAGGAACCTTGAAGGCTTCGATGCGCGGAGCTGTAGGCGCCAGGTCTTCCCTGGGTTCCGGGATGCAGTCGTGCATAAGGTCCAATATCTTGTTACGGGCCACGTTGGCTTTGTTCAGGGCGATTCGCATGATGTCTTTGGTTATGCCCTCGATCTTGATGTCCATCTGCATAGCGGTGATGCCTTTTCTGGTGCCCGCGCACTTGAAGTCCATGTCGCCCAGGTGGTCTTCCAGGCCCATGATATCGGTGAGCACCACATAGTTGTCGCCTTCCATGATCAGGCCGTTGGCGATGCCCGCCACGGGAGCTTTGATTGGAACGCCGGCAGCCATCATTGCCAGGCAGCCGCTACAGATGGAAGCCATCGATGAAGAACCGTTCGATTCCAGGGTGTCTGCCACGACGCGCATGGTGTAGGGGAAGCTTTCCTTATCTGGCAATACGGCGGTGAGGGCTCTTTCCGCAAGGTTTCCGTGCCCCAGCTCGCGGCGTCCGACCGGGCCCATGCGTCCGGCTTCACCCACGCTGAAAGGCGGGAAATTGTAGTGCAAATAGAAACTTTTCTTATATTCCACTTCCAGACCATCAATGACCTGTTCATCGCTTCCGCCGCCCAGGGTGAGGGTGCCAAGGGATTGGGTTTCGCCACGTGTAAAGAGAGCCGAGCCGTGGACGATGGGGAGCACGTCTATCTCGCAAGTGATGTCGCGCAGGTCATCCAATCCACGCCCATCCACGCGATGGTGCTTGTTAAGGATGGAGTCGCGCACATAGCGGCGGATAAGCTCTTCATAAGCGGCTTTATACCACTTCTCGTTCTCTTCGTAGGTCTCTTCGTTTTCAGCCAGATATTTTTCCAACATCTCGGCTTCGGCGTTGTCAAAGGCATCCTGCCGTTCCTGTTTGCCAAGGATCACGGCAGCTTCCGCGATAGTCTTGCCATAATCGGCTTCCACTTTGGCCATTATCTCTTCAGGGATGCCAACCAGAACCACTTCGACCTTGGGCTTGGCGGCTTCCGCGGCAAAGTCGTTTTGCAGGGCGCAGAGTTTCTTGATCTCTTCATGCCCGGCATACACGGCATCGAGCATTGTCTCTTCGCTCAGTTCCTGGGCGGCAGATTCGATCATCACCACGCTGGTGGCGGAGGCTGCAACGGCAAGGTTCAGTTTGGATTTTTCATTCACATCTGCCATGGCGGGGTTGACCACGATCTGGTCGTCGATATAACCGACCGTCACTCCGGCGATGGGGCCTTTGAAGGGGATGTCCGAGATGGTCAGGGCCAGCGAAGCGCCGAATACGCCCAGCGCGGAGGGATCGTTTATCCCGTCGAAGGAAAGGACGTTGAGCACCACGTGCACCTGGTTTCTGAACCCGTCCGGAAACAGCGGCCTGATGCTGCGGTCTATCACGCGGGCGGACAGGGTTGCGTCGGTGGTGGGCTTGGCTTCCCGTTTGAAGAAGCCACCCGGAATCTTGCCGCTTGCATACATCTTTTCGATGTAGTCAACTGTTAGGGGGAAGAAATCCTGATTCTCGGCTGCTTCCTTGCTCATGGTGGCGGTCACCAGAACTGAGGTATCTCCGTATCTGATGAACACGCTGCCGTTGGCCTGTTTGGCCATTCTGCCCGTTTCCACATAGAGTTTGCGTCCGCAAAACTCTATTTCTCTTTTAATGATGTTGAAATTGTGCATTTCATCTCCTGTTTTTGTTCCGCGGGAGAAGAAGCAATAGGCTGAAAGGGTCTGCTTACCCTCTGAGCTTATTGCTCAAACTCCCGTAGAGGTTATTGGTTTGTGCGCCGGCTGTCCGGTGCGTTCATAAAGTTTGAAAGGAGGGTATCAGCCTGTAGCGGTCGACCCCTCCTCTCAAATATCCTGGCGTAGTTTACTTTCTGATATTGAGCGCCTTGATCAGTTCGCGGTAGCGGGTAATGTCTTTCCGCTTCAGATAATCAAGAAGGCGCCGACGCTGCCCGATCAGTTTCAACAGGCCACGCCGCGTGCTGAAGTCCTTGCTGTGCTCTTTCAAATGCACTGTGATGTCGTTGATCCGGCGTGTGAGAAGAGCAACCTGGACTTCTGGCGAGCCAGTGTCTGATTCATGGAGTTTAAACTCTGCCATGATAGCTGTTTTAGCCTCAGGTGTTAGTGGCATTTCATCCTCCAGATGAATTTTGTTCCAATATTTTTAGGGGCTGGGATTTGTAAAGGATTATTTGTCCACGCTTCCTTACAGACGAAGCGCGCAAGAAAACAAACCCACAAAAACTATCCCATCCTGAACGAAAATGGTGGAGGTGGCGGGTATCGAACCCGCGTCCAAAAAACCGAACATGAGCGAATCTACAATGCTTAGTTGTCTTTGCTCGCGGCTGTGCATGGTAAAAGACAATCAGACCCATGCCAGCCAAGCTCAGGGTCTTAGCCGCAAGCTATGAGCGCTCGCTCGCGGAGCAGCCGCACTGTTTCGACGCCCAATCCTCTCCCGGCGGCTCGGAAAGGTTGAACGTTAGCCACTTATGCAGCTAAAGAGTAGTTGTTGTTTGCAGTTAATTTGCGTTTGCTGCTTGATAACGGAGCAGACAGCGTCTCCGGCATGCATCACTCACACCCTGGTTCCCTGTCGAAACCATGTCACCCCCTATATACTTAATAAAAGAACACAATGACAAAATAATCAGCCCCACTCTTTTGTCAAGCCAAGTTAATGCGGACATGTTGGTTCCCGTCTTTTTACTCCGCGTTTAACCAAACCCTTTTCATCCGTTTATTGCTATTGTAATCAACGTTCCGGATATCCCCGCGCCTGATGTCAGATAGCTTCCCCTTTCCTCCTCATAATCTGATCTCTTGCCAAACACCCATTGATGTCCTGTTAAACGCCCGCCCGGCGATTGGTCAGCGGTCAGTTAGCGGTCAGTAAGCAATGAACATATGGGAGCCTTCCCTCTATGTGTAGTGGGGTACGATGGAGGTGGTGACGTGGTGGCGTGGTGGAAAAGAAATAGAACGCGGA
>DFUX01000023.1 GCA_002379855.1 Cloacimonetes bacterium UBA4175
GCGCGGGGGATGCCTTCCAAAACGCTGATCCTGTCGGTCTTTTCCGCTTTCTTGATGCGCTCCCAGTTGAGTTTGACGGCTTCGGAATCACGCACATCGGCGTCGCCAAACACATGGGGATGGCGGCGGATCAGCTTGGCGGAAATCCTGGTGAGGACTTCGCGGATGTCGAACTGATCTTCTTCCTCGGCGATCCGGGCTTGAAACACGATGTGCAGCAGCAGGTCGCCCAGTTCTTCGCAGAGCGCCTGGGGATCGTTGTCCTCAATGGCTTCCACCGCCTCATACAATTCTTCGATAAAGTTTGGCACCAGGCTCTGGGAGGTCTGTTTAGCGTCCCAGGGGCAGCCGGAAACGGGATCCCTCAGTCGGGAGAGGATATCCACCAGTTCTTGAAATTCTTTCATAAGCCTACCTCCGGGGCGAGTTGCCGCGGGCGGGTGTGCAGGGTGGCGTTCACCGCGGCGAAATAGATCCAGACAAAGTAGTTCCAGCGGATGGAACTGGGCACGGAAGACGCCGGCACAAAGAGCAGCAGGGAGATGAAATACATCAGATAGCGCTGCCTGTCCGCGCCGGTGGAATTGCGGTAGAGCTTCCACAGCCCCACCAGCCAGTAAAAATAGAGGTAGAGGAAGGCGAGCAGTCCGGGCAGGCCCCAGTTGCCCAGCAGTTCCATGAAATAGTTGTGGGCGTTGGTGATGCCGGCCGTGCGATATATGGCGTCGCCCTGCATGTGAGGCTCATAGTTTCCGCCTCCCACGCCGATGAAACCTGAACGGGCTGCCATGTCGAGGGTTTCCTTGATGAGCTGCACGCGAATCTGTATGGAGCTCATGTAGATGGACTTGCGTTCGCTGCCCAGGGTGCCGGTCTGATAATTGAAAACCTTATACAACAGATGCGCTTCCCGGTTATAGCGCGCGTAGATGCCTCCCGCCAGCAGGGCCAGAGCCAGCAGCAGGATAAGCTTGGTCTTCCAATTGGTCTGAACGATAAAGTAATAAGCCAGAAACGCCCCCAAGGCCAGCATCGCGATCCGGGCGCCCTGAATCACCATGATCACCAAGATGACCAGCATCAGAGGCGCGCTCAGCGCCGCCAGCCAGCGTTTCCCGGAAATCCGGGGCACAAAAAGCAAAAAGGGGCTGAAAAGCAGCAAATAGCTGGCCAGGTTGTTTTCATTGTAAAAGGGGCCGGAAGGAATGAAGAAGCCTTTGCCGTAGTGGCGCGAAACAGGCAGGTGCTTAAAGGTGAACATCTCCACCAGCGCCGTCCCCACATAGAGCAGCATCAGCAGAAAGAGAAACCAGTGGAATTTGCGCAACAGCCCGGGGTCTTCAAACAGCTTGTCGTAGATGAGGAAAAGAGCCATATAGCGCAGTATCCACGCCGTGTAGCTGAGCACCAGGGTTTTATCCATCGCCCAGATATAGGAAGCCAGGTTCAGGATCGTCCAGCCTGCCAGAAACAGGAAGGGACGTATGTTGCGCGGTTGGATGAGCGGGGTTTCGGGATAGATGAAGAGCCAGACCAGGCAAAGCGCCAGCGCCAGATAGTGGGGGATCACCACCAAGGCGTCGGTGAAGATATAAAACTCCAACAGGGTATAGAGCCCCAGGATCAACAGCAAAAACTGCCAGTGCAAGGGCTTTTTGGCTGTGGCGGTCATTCCTTTCCGGGCGTTTTCCTCTTGAAGGCGCCGAGCACGCGGTCCATCTGGTCGCGGTGTGTCACCTGCAGGTTTTCCATGATCACGGCCAGTAAGCAGGCCAGCAGGAAAGCCATGACGGTAATCACCACCACGGTCAAAGCCCGCTTGGGTTTGGAGCGCAGCCCCGCCAGGGAGGGGCTGTCCAGGACATCGTAGCTGGGCATGTCGCGCGCTTCTTCCAACTTGGCAATCTCATATTGGGGATAGAGGTATTCAAAGACCGTTTTCTGTATCTCCAGATTGATCTTGAGCATGGCATATTGCATGGAAAGATCAGGAATGCGGGAGATTTGCGGTATATAGCTGGGAACGAGCTGGGAGTTGCTGCTTTCCAGTTCTTTCACCTTGCCTGCCAAAACATCGCGGCGGCGTGCCAAGTCCGCCAAAACCGCGGAATTGGAGTCATATTGCTGTTTGGCAACCTCATACTCGATCTCAGCCTTGTAATATTGGGCGACGCTTTCGCCGTAAAGCCCGATCAGCGCCTCGGTCTGTTCGTCCAGGCCAACGGCGCGGTTTTCCTTCTGAAAATCTTTCAGAGCCACGGCCAGAGATTCGATGGTGGCCTTGGTGTAGGACACCTGCTCTTCCAGGAACTGCCGCTGCATTTTGCTCTTGCTGCCGCGTTTGGTGCTCAGGTATTCCTGCAGGCTGTCCAGATAGTATTGGGCGATGTTTTTGGAAAGCAGCTTGTCCTTGGTCTCCACCTTGATGGTGATCAATTTGCTTTCCTGATCGGTGCTGATGTGCGTCATTTTGTTGCCCAATCTGAACACCGCCTTTTCCATAGCTTCCAGGGGCGGCTTATCCAGCAGCTTGTAATAACGCAGAAGGTCAAACTCCTTCACCACCTCTTCGCGGAAGCTGCGGCTCTGCATGATGCTCACAAATTCCACCGCCGGGTCTCTTTGCATGCCGCCCAGCAGGCTGCCGGAAAGCATCCCCAGCATGCCGCCGTCCAAGGCGCCAAAGACATTGCCGCTGTCTTCCACCGGCACCAGAACGGCCTTGGAGACCCAGTGCTTGGGCGCCAAAAGAGAATACACAATCGCGCCGATTGCGAAAAGCAGGGTGAAGACGATCACAAAAGTCCTGCGCTTGGCCAGCACATAGAGGATGTCGAAGATTCCCATTTCCTTTTTCATAGTCACCACGTTGTCATTATTGGCTTGATGGCACAGCGGACGCGGCTCACAGGGGCCTGTCCATTTGCCTGAGCAGGATTGGGGGCAGTTCCAGGCTGCCGTCCTGCCGCTGATAGGTCTCCAGCAGGGCGATCATCAGCCTGGGAGTCGCCACGCCTGAGCCGTTGAGAGTGTGCACAAACGCCATCTTGCCCGAGGCGTCCCGATAGCGGATGTTAGCCCGGCGGGCCTGGAAATCCACAAAATTGCTCACGGAGGAGACTTCCAGATACTTGCCCGTGCCGGGAGCCCAGACCTCGATGTCGTAGGTCTTGGCGGAGGCAAAGCTCAGATCCCCGGTGCAGAGCTGCACCACCCGGTAGTGCAGGCCCAGAGCCTGCAAGATATCCTCGGCGTCCCGCAGCATCTCTTCCAGTGCCTCCCAAGAGCTTTGCGGCTCCACAAAGCGCACCATTTCCACCTTGTTGAACTGATGCAGGCGCTGCAGGCCGCGGGTGTCCTTGCCGTAGGAACCAGCCTCGCGGCGGAAGCAGGGGGTGTAGGCCACATATTTGAGAGGCAGTTGCGCCAGGCTGAGCACTTCCCCGGCATGGATGTTGGTCACCGGAACTTCGGCGGTGGGGATCAAAAAGAGGTCGTCCTCATCCACATGATACATATCCGTTTCCAGCTTGGGAAGCTGGCCGGTTCCGGTCATGGTCTTGCGGTTCACGATCAGGGGCACGCCAAGTTCGCTGTAGCCATGCCGCTGCAGATGAAACTCCAGCATAAAGTTGATCACGGCGCGTTCCAGGCGCGCGCCAAAGCCGGTATAGACGGGGAATCCGGAGCCGGATATCTTGGCGCCGCGGGGCATATCCAGCAGGGCGTTCTTCTCCGCCAGCTCCAGATGGTCGAGGGGGGTGAAAGCGAAGGATGGCTGCTCGCCCCAAGTCTTGACCAGGATGTTGCTGCTTTCGTCCCTGCCAACCGGCACCGAGGCTTCAGGCAGGTTGGGGATGGTGAGCAGGCGGGCTTCCAACTCGGCGTTGATTTCCGTGAGGCGGCCGTTGACCGCCTTGATCTTCTCCGCCACGCTGCCCATTTCTTCCAGCAGGGCGGAGGCGTCGCCGCCTTCCCGTTTGAGCTTGGCAATGGTCTGCGACACCTGGTTTTGCCTGGATTTGAACTGGTCAAATTCAAACTGCAGGCCGCGTCTCGTCTCGTCCAGTTCCAACAGGGCGTCGAGGTCGGCCTTTTCGTTTTTATTGCGGATCGCCGCACGCACCTCATCGGGATTGCTGCGGATAAACTTCAGATCGATCATTTTTGTTCCTTTAGCGGGCTGTTCCGGCCAGTCCGGCAGCCGTGGCATACATGGCCTGGTAATCTTCTATCTTAAGCGAGGCGCCGCCGATCAGGCCGCCGTCGATATCCGCGCAGGAAAGCAGTTCGGCGATGTTGCCGGGTTTAACGCTGCCGCCGTAGAGCAGATGGATGCGCTGCGCCGTCGCGGGATTGAAGCGTTGGGACAGCCAGGCGCGGATCAGGGCGTGGGCTTCCTGGGCCTGCTGCGCGGTGGCGGTCACTCCGGTTCCGATCGCCCAGACGGGTTCGTAGGCGATGACCAGGTCTTCCCCGGCGTCCAGTTCCAAGCCTTGCAAGGCTCCTTCCAACTGGCTTACGATCAGTCCTTCGGTCTCGCCTGCCTCGCGTTGCGCCAGGGTTTCGCCGATGCAAAGGATGGGCGTGATGCCCTGTTCACGCAGCCGGATCAGCTTTTCGCGGATCAGCGCGTCACTTTCCAGATGGTACTGGCGGCGTTCGGAATGTCCCACGATGCAATGCCGGATATTCAGGGAGGCAAGCTGAAAGGCCGCCACTTCGCCGGTGAAGGCTCCCTGTTCCCTGGCGCTCACATCTTGCGCCGCCACCAGGGCTGGGGTGCTTTCCAGAATCTCCCGCGCCTGCGCCAGAAAGGGATACACCGGCGCCAGCAGTGCGGTGACCCGCGGATGTGAGTGTTCTTTCAAAAAACTTGCCAGTTGCCGGCAAAACTCACTCGTCTGCCCGGCGTCTTTGTTCATTTTCCAATTTCCAGCGATGATTATGCTGCGCATGTGCGGTACACCTCTCTGTTAATTTCTGAAAAACCATTAGTTCTGCGCTTTGCGGATTAGTCAAGCATTTTCCTGAATCATGCCGGATGCGGGGCTGCTACATTGGAAGCGTGGAATGGATAATAGAACGCGGATGACAGGATCTTTGAAGGTGGAAAGGTGCTTTTGAGGTGGAAAGGTGGAAAGGTGAAATGGTGGAAAGGTTCCCTGTCAAGTCCTGAAATG
>DFUX01000059.1 GCA_002379855.1 Cloacimonetes bacterium UBA4175
AAGCCAGTCGCAGCAAAGGACGGAGCTATGAAGGATTATGAGGATGGTTGCTGTTGTATTTGGCGAATGTAACACTATTTTGCTTGCATTCTTTCCAATCATTTGCGCAAGAATAGCAATGTGTTGTTTGGAACAAGCCAATCATCTTCTGATGAAACCAATCCACTCGGTTTGATAGAAGGCCTGAAAATCAGGCTCGCGGAAAAAGCAATTGACAACAGAAGCCAGTAAAAAAGAGTGGTATATTCTGAACAAATAAATGACAAACACAGATTGGATTTATACATCTAATAAGAGATACAGTATATGAGGACACAATGAAAGAATACGACTTAAAGAAGTTACGCAATCTTCTCTTCATGGGCTCCAGCGGTGCCGGAAAGACCACCCTGGCAGAGCAAATTTTCTATCTTACGCACACCACCACAAGGTTGGGTAAAATAGACGAAGGCAACACGGTCATGGATTTTGACGCCGAAGAAATCAGCAAAGGCATGTCCTTGAACCTGAGCCTCGGATTCGTGAACCACAAAGATCATAAGATCAATATCATCGACACCCCCGGCAATCCGGAATTTATCGGTGAAGTGATCGCCGCCATCCCGGCAGTGGAGAACGCGGTGGTGGTCGCCAACGCGACCGGAGGCTTTGAAGTGGGCATGGAACTGGCCGTCGAACAGCTCGATCACAAGAGAGTTGGTAAAGTGATCGTGGTCAACCGCATGGATAACGAACATGCCGATTTTCTTAAGACTCTGGACAGCATCCGCGAAAACTCCAGCCTCAACCCCACCCCAATCCATATTCCCATTGGAAAGGAAGGTGCATTTGAAGGCGTGGTGGACATCATCCGCCAAAAAGCCCTGCGCCCCTCCGGCGAAAGCGACATCCCCGCGGACATGCAATCTGCCGTGGAAGAAGCGCGCATGAATCTGATGGAAGCGGTTGCCGAAACTGACGAGGAACTTCTGAATGCCTTTTTGGAAAACATGGAACTCAATGACGCCCAATTGATAGGCGGACTGAAGAAAGCCGTGGCCAATGGAGACATCTGTCCTGCTTTCGTTTGCTCCGCGCATACGGGCGTTGGTGTGTTGGCCTTTTTGGATGCCGTCACTCAGTATCTGCCTTCTCCGGAGGACGCTAATCCCCTGCAAGTGTTGGAAAACAACAATCCCAAGGAAATGGTGGTCAAGGCCGACGGCGAACTTTTGGGCTATGTTTTCAAACTCTACGCCGATCCCAATATGGGCGACTATGCCTATCTGAGAATCTTCTCCGGAACCCTCAAGACCGGCACGGAGTTTTACATTCCGGAAAAAGATGCCAAGGATAAAGCTGGCAATATGTACTATATGCTTGGCAAAACCAGGAACGACACCCAGGAGATCAGGGCGGGCGAGATCGGAGCCCTGGTGAAGCTGAAATATGCCAAAGCCTTGAACAGCGTCACATCTGTGGGTTCCAAGCTGTCGCTACCCCTGCCTGAATTGCCCACTCCGACCTACTGGCAGATGATCCGCGCGGCGCAGCAATCCGACGAAGAAAAGATCGGCCAGTCCTTGCAGCGCGTGATCGCCGAAGACCCGACCATCCGCTATGAACTGAATCCGGAAACTCATGAAAACGTCATCTCCGGCATGGGAGAACAGCAGCTTCAACTGGTTTTGAAAAAACTGAAAAACCGCTATAAAGTGGACGCTATAATGAAAGACCCCCGCATCCCTTACAAAGAGACCATCATGGGCTCGGCTGAATCGCAATACCGCCATAAAAAACAATCCGGCGGACGCGGCCAGTATGGAGAAGTGTATTTCCGCATCAAACCCACAGAGCGCGGGGAAGGTTTCCAGTTCATCAACGCGATCGTTGGCGGCGTGATCCCTTCAAACTTCATCCCGGCAATCGAAAAAGGCCTGGTGGAGACCATGGAAAAGGGTATCATCGCGGGTTATCAGGTGGTTGACGTGAGCGTTGAGGTCTATTATGGCAGCTACCACGACGTTGACAGCTCTGAAATGGCTTTCAAGATCGCCTCATCCATGGCGCTCAAGGAAGGCTTCAAGAAGTGCAAACCGATCCTCCTCGAGCCTATCCACGACCTTGTGATCATTGTTCCAAGCGAGTACATGGGTGACGTGATGGGCGACATCAGCACCCGCAGGGGACGCATCATGGGGATGGAGCAACGCGGCAAGAAGCAATATCTGAATGCCCAGATGCCCGTGGCTGAGATATATCAGTATTTCCCCGCCTTAAAATCATTTACCCAGGGAAGGGGCAGGTTCACCCAAAAATTCTCGCATTACGAGAAGGTTCCTGACGAAATAGCGGCCAAAGTCATAGCCGCCTGGCAGGATTCGGAAGCCTAAACCATTCCCGAAAATAGACAGATTCCTGGGGGAGGCTATGAATAGCCTGCCCCCTTTTTCTTTCTTGACATTATATAGCATTATATTCATTCTGGCATCATAGAGACAATGATCAAACAACTATAAAGAGGTTCATATGTCCGGACACAATAAGTGGAGTTCAATCAAACACAAAAAAGGCGCGGCTGACGCCAAACGAGGGCAGCTTTTTACCCGCATCGTGAAAGAGATAATTCTGGCAGCAAAGAACGGCGGAGGTGACCCCGAAATGAATCCCCGCCTCAGAACCGCAGTGCTTTCCGCGAAAGCGGCCAATATGCCCAGGGAAAACATCGAAAGAGCCATCAAGAGAGGCACCGGCGAAATTGAAGGCGTGGCATACGAAGAGATAACCTACGAAGGCTATGGGCACAATGGCGTGGGTATCGTGGTCGATGTAATGACCGACAACAAAAACCGCACGGTGGCTGATCTGAGGCACGCGTTTTCCAAATACGGCGGAAATCTGGCGGAATCGGGATCAGTGGCCTGGAACTTCGAGCAAAAGGGTTACTTCACAGTTCCCGCCGCGGGGCTTGACGAAGATGAGTTCATGATGCAGGCGCTGGAAGCCGGCGCTGAAGATGTGGAACTGACAGACGATTTCTTTGAGATATACACGGCCCCTACCGAGTTCCATACCGTTCTGGCAAACATGGAAAACATGGGGTTCCCGGTGGAGAACGCCGAGCTCACCAGAGTTCCGAAAAACACCGTAAATGCTGACGATGTGGCCCCCAAGCTGTTCAAGCTGATCGAGGTATTGGAAGAGTTGGACGACGTTCAGAAAGTTTACTCCAACTTTGAAGTATCTGACTCTATATTGGCGGCTCTCAGCCAGGAATAGTGCTGATCCTCGGCATTGATCCCGGCAGCCGCTACTGTGGCTATGGATTGCTTGAGATCCAAAAGAAGCGGATAATCGCTGCCGGTTGCGACGTAATTGACGTATCCCGCGAAAAGGATATCCTCAAGCGCCTGAACATGCTTTATAGCGCGGTAGATGCCATTTTGGACGAGTATAACCCGGATGTGGCGACCGTGGAAAGCATGTTCTTGCAAAGACACGTGCGCAGCATCTTTACCTTGGGCCACGCCCGGGGAGTTATCTTGCTTTCGATAGCCAGGCATAATCTGCAGATGCTGGAATACAGTCCCCGGGAGATAAAAAAAGCCGTGGTCGGTAATGGTAACGCGTCCAAACAGCAGGTGCGCTACATGGTGAGCAAACAGCTTAACCTCAAATCCGCGCCCAAAAGGGATGACGCTTATGACGCCCTGGGAATCGCTCTGTGCCATTATCACAGGATAAAATACGAATTATGATCAGTTATATTCAAGGCAAGCTTGTCAGCAAACACCCCGTGACGGCGGTGGTGGAAACAAATATGGGGATGGCTTTCGAGCTGGGCATCCCGGTGAGTACCTTTGAAGCGTTGCCCGACGAGGGCATGAGCTGCCTGCTATATACCCATCTGCACATAAGTCAGGATGATGTGCGCTTGTTTGGCTTTGCAACCAAGCCGGAAAAGGAATTGTACCAGCAGTTGGTGCGCGTTTCCGGAGTGGGCCCCAAGATAGCGCTCTCGATTCTATCCACTTTGTCGATACAGACTTTTGTAAAAGCTATCGAGAACGAGGAGACCGCCCTTTTAAGGAGGGTGCCCGGGATAGGCCTCAAGTCGGCTCAACGCCTGGTGATTGAGTTGAAAGGCAGGGTTGCTCATCTGCTCGACGAACTTCCCTCCACGGGCAAGGCTATGGAAGGCATAGCCGCTTTGGAGGTGGAGACGGCGCTGGAATCCCTGGGCTTCAATTTGCGCGATATAAGAAGAGAACTTAGTTTGCTGCCGGCGGATGCCAAGAGCATGAGCAGCGAACAGCTGATCAAAGAAATTATCAAACGACTTTACCAGAAAACAAAGTAATGTTCCGCGCCATAGCATATCAAACAATTCTCAAGGTCTTCAAGAATCTGGAGTTTTCCGACGCCGTATTGCGACAGCGGGCGGCCAAGATCCACGGTGAACCATCCAACATTCCGCTATTTTACACCTTGGTCAAAGGTGTGGTCAAGCAGCGCCTTAAACTCGACTTTATCCTCTCCCACTACACGGATGACAAAAAGTTCGAAGCCACCGATATCAAGATCAAGATCATGTTATACATCGGGCTCTACCAACTGATGTATATGGATTCCATTCCCGCGCATGCGGCGGTTAATGAGACGGTGGAACTGGCGAAAACCACCCTGGGAGACAAGGTGGCGGATTTTGTCAACGCGGTGCTCAGGGCCTGGCAACGAAATCCTGAGGTCGAATATCCCTCTGACCCCGTCCACAGGATCGCCTACGAGCATTCCTATCCTCCCGAACTGATTGAAAAGTGGATATCCATCTGGGGCGAGGAAAACACCGAGTACCTGGCCATCTATTACAATGAGAATCCCAGGCTGCATCTGCGCGTCAATGCCACCGCCACCACCCCGGAAAAGCTGATCCAGTATTTCGCCAAGCGGGAGATTGTTGTGGAAAAAGCTCCTGCTGGTTCGCAGATGCTCATCACTGACAATGCCGATGTGTTGGATGATGTCGCATTTTCGGAAGGATATTTCTCGATTCAGGACTGTTCCTCGGCGATGGTGGTGGATTTGCTGGATCCCCAACCCGATGAAAACATACTCGACCTTTTTGCAGCGCCGGGCGGGAAATGCACCTACATCGCGGAAAAGATGGGAAACACCGGCGAGGTCGTGGCTGTGGACAAGATGCCAAGCAAAATGAAGCTGCTCAAGCAGGCTGCTGACCGACTCCAGCTCACCAACATCAAGCAGATCGTAACCGACGCTTTCAAATACGGGCCTGTTGCGCCCGCTTACCACAGGGTTTTAGTGGACGCGCCCTGCTCAGGCTGGGGAGTATTTGGCCGCAAAGCCGACCTCCGCTGGCAGGCTCATCAGAATCTGAACGAACTGGTAAAGCTGCAGGCCAAAGCCCTGGAATACGCCGCCAATTTCGTCGCCAAGGGGGGAACCCTGGTTTATTCTACCTGCACCTTGAACCCCGCCGAGAATGACGAACAGATCAAGAACTTCCTGGCCCGCAACAAGAACTTCACATTGGTGGACGCCGCGTCCTATCTTGATCCGCTCTATGTGGACGCATCCTTTTACCGGACACTTCCCTTCAAGCACAATATCGATGGCGCATTTGCCGCCAGGATGGCCAAATCAACTTAGGAACCGACATGAAACAGAAAAAGTCCAAAAAAGCGCTTTACATCATAGGCATCGGTCTGGGTATAATATTCCTGAGCGCTTTCGTGACCAGCCAGATCATCTTTCCCATCCTATTTGGCAGAGCAAAAAACATTGAGGTGCCAAACCTGGTTGGTTCCACCATCTCTGCAGCAAAAAGCGAACTGAAACAATTGGGGCTGCATGTGATCGTGAGGGATTCAGTCTGGTCGGAGGATAAAAAGATCGATACCATCCTGGAACAATTCCCCGAACCGGGAAAGAAGCTGAAACCCGAGGGAGTGGTTCAGGTCGTGGTTTCCATAGGTTCCAGGATGAGACCCGTCCCATCCCTGGTTGGAGCTACCTATACCGAAGCGTATATGAGCCTCAGAAACAGCGGTTTCAAAGCCATTGTTGCCGACTCGGTCTATTCAGAAAACTATCCAGTGAACACGGTGGTGCGCAGCTCGCCTTCCGCCAACAAGATGCTGGAAAAGGGACAATCGGTAAGGCTGTATCTCAGCAGAGGACCCGAACCTAACTACGAGGAAGAAGTTGAGCTGCAGTTTGAGGAGGAGTAAACGGAGTTGAACAATACTCTGCCTGCAAGCAGGGCTTTCATTCATCTCGAGATGGAAGTCAAGGCTGGCGAGCAGTGCCTTTTCAACCATCTGCTGGACTCAATTGAAGGCCTGGCAAGCAGAAGTATAAACGCTGACCCTAACAAGCTGGATATATATTTTGACCCCAAGCTGGAAACAGACTTTAAGCATTTTCTTGAGGCATGGAAATCTTTCTCTCGTTCTAATGATAACAACATAGACTAATACCAATCCGCGCCTTTTATCCGCGTATATCTGCGAGAACCGCCTGACCCGTGATCCAGTCTTTTAGAAACAGGCACCCAGGCAAAAAGTAACTGGCACCAATTCCTTGACAACCGCATAAATAAACCTGTACATTCCGCAATATCCTTCATAGCGCCATCCCTTGCTGCGACTGGCTTTGGTGCCATCATCCTTAGGTCATCCCTCACCAGGTTAAGGATGACTACCGGAAAACCCCCGGCAAGCCAGGTTTTGCAAATGAGGCCCATCCCTCTATAATATATAGGTGCTACGATCAGGCTGTGGAATGGTAGAATGGTGAAATTAGTGATCCAGTTTTATTAATGCAAGCGAAATAGTATAAGCCCCTGAGCCTGATCGCTTTATTCCATACAGTTTTGCAGGTAATGATAGAGCAAAGAAATATTGGGAGGCGGATTCAAAGACGTCAATAAGGATGGAATTTCTGCCTGTTCCCGCTCCCATACTTTGATCGCTAATTGATCGCTAACTGATCGCTGGGCAATCGCTGCGCTGGAAATCACTTGGCGTTCAACGGGCGATCAATGCGACATGAGATCAAGAGGGAGTCAGGACAGCTTTCATACCTGCGGTATAATTCAAATACGCCTACAGTTCCATTTTTGCTTTGTACAACTTTCAGGTTGATGATACAGATAGTGATAACCATGTTTCCGTAATCAACAATACTAAAGGCGAGATGCCACGACTATGGGACAAATTGTTGCAGAAGGTATTCCAGAAAGCGGATCAAGCGATATTTGAAATCAAAAACCGTCACCTTTTGATGAAGTTACACAAGGCTTAAATCGGAAGGCTTTAAACCATGGCAATCTTGTCCCATCTCCTTGGTATAAAAGGAGTAAGGAGCCTCAGATTCGAGGCGGGATTAGACGCTTAAAGCTGGGTAAATCGGCAGGATAAACGGCCTGTGTGAACTATTTCCACTACTTCCTGAGAAGTATTGGCGAAAATCATGCTTGACAAATTTCTTAAAGGCCGGTAAAAATGAAATTGGATGCTTCCAGTCCTGCATCTGCGCCCCAGGCTTTCTTGGGCGCCGTGTAAAAAAGTTATTGGTTCACCATAGAAGATTACTGAAATTAAACAGATTTAGAACAAGCAAAACTATTTCTTCAGGATGGAGGATCTTTATGAAAAAGATAGCTTGCTTGGGCATTTTTCTTCTGCTAATGGGACTGTTGCTTATGGTTTGGCCGCAAACAGGCTTGCAGGCCAGCGTCAGGAGGATAGCATCCCCCGCAACTGGTGGCCAGAAATCCCTTGACGGGCAACCCGCTTTCGCCACCGACCGCATCAAAATCAAATTGACCCCTTCAGCCAAAGGCAGGGCCGACCTGCCCCAGGACCTCAACACCGAAAAAAACAAATTCGGCATTTCCAGCCTGGACAGGACCATGCAGCGCAACGGAGCATACAAGTTCAAGCGCGCCCATCGCAGGGTGGATGACCTGGACTGGGAACAGACCACGGGTTTCGACCGCTGGTTCATCATCATGCTGGACGGCAGCACGGATGTTCATGCGGCTCTGGCTGACTTTCTGACCGACCCCGAGGTCGAGGATGCCGATCTGGAATACTTTGCTTACCCGCAAGCCGTTCCCAACGATCCCTATTATGGCTACAACTGGGGTCACAACAACACCGGCCAGTTCCCTTCCTGGGTACCTGGCTCCGGCTACACCGGCCCGACAGTCGGCACACCCGGATTCGATACCCACGCGGAAGAGGCCTGGAATCACGGATATGGAAACTCCAGCATCGTGATCGCGATCATCGACTCCGGGGTGGATACCAGCCATCCTGACCTCACTCTGGTGGCGGGATACGATTACGGCAGCGGCGACAGCAACCCCATGGACGACGCGACTGGCGCCGGGCATGGCACGCTCTGCGCGGGAGTCGCGGCTGCCAAGGCCAACAACAACCTTGGCGTGGTGGGCAGCGCCGGAGGCTGTAGCGTTATGCCGTTAAAAGTTGCAGCTGCGAATGGTAGCATGACAGATACATCCATCGCCAATGCCATTACCCACGCCGCGGACAATAACGCGGATGTTATCAGCCTGAGCTTGGGAATCAATGGAGTAACTTCAAACTCAGCAATGGATCCAGCCTTGAGCTACGCATATAATACCAAGGGAGTGGTTATTTTCGCCGCCGCCGGCAACTACTACGACCCCAACTATTACAGTGACCCAGTACCTACGACCCAGGATGCCATCAGCTATCCCGCCAACAGCCAATATGTGATCAGCGTGGGCGCCGCCGCTCCGTCCGGTGAAAGAAAGAGCTTCAACTCCTCTGACGGAGTGGTTAGTTACGGCTCCTGCTATGGCTCAACCACCCAGGATGACCGGAGGGCCATAGACATCATGGCCCCCACCGAACTTCCCTCTACGGACATCCAGGGTTCTGCCGGATGGTCAAGCGGCAACTACCTCTTTTATTTTGGCGGCACCTCCTGCGCCTGCCCCTATGCCGCCGGCGCCGCAGCTCTGCTGCTCTCGATAAACCCGACCCTGACCCCGGCACAGATCAGAAGCATCCTCACCAGCACCGCCACGGACATGACCGTCGATGGTGGAGTGGGCTGGGACCGCTACACCGGCTACGGGCTGATAAATATGGAAGCCGCCCTGAACACTTTGAGTCCGGTGACCATAGACGATCCCACCGCTTTCACCGCCAACGCGGTAAGCACCACCCAGATCGACCTGTCCTGGACCAAAAACGCCGCCAATGACAATGTGCTGCTGGCATGGAGCGCCACCGGAACTTTCGGCACCCCAACCGCGGGCACCTCATATTCAGCCGGAAACAGCATCCCCGGCGGAGGCACCGTCCTCTACAACGGAGCCCTTACCAGCTACAGCCACACGGGACGCTCGCCCTACACCACCTATTATTACAAGGCCTGGTCCGTGGGCGATGCCAAGGCCGTGGCCTATTCCCCCGGCGTGACCGCGCAGGCCACCACCTTTGCCGATGGAACCGAGCGCATCACCTTCTTCGAGGAAAACTGGGACGGCGACCTCAATGAATGGTACATTGACCAGGATAATCAGGCCAATTTCTGGACCATTGCCAACGCCACTTACAATAGTGCCTCTTACAGCGCCTACATCACCAATGGCACGACGTTAGCTAACACGTATGTCAATACAACTTCTGTTTCCCATCTTTTCGCTCCAATCTATTTCCCTCCCGGAAACAGCTACCAGTTGAACTTCGCCTGGAAATCCAACGGACAGGCTACTTACGATGTGCTGGAAGTATTTTTGGTGAATCTGGATCTGGGAATCTATCCCACGGCTGGTACGGCTTTCAACTCAGCCTACCGCGTTGGCGGCCCCTATAACGGAAGGACCACCTGGCAGACGCCCACCATCACTTTGAGTAACAACGTCTCCAATACCGTCCAGTTGCTGATCTTCTCCTGGAAGAACAATAACTCGACTGCAAACCAACCCCCCGCGGCAGTGGATGACATCAGCATCTCCGGCATCCTGCCCACTCCTGTGATGGGATTTGCCGACACCAGCTATAATTATGGACTGGCCTTCAAAGGAGGCAGCAACTGTACCCCGCATGAGTTTGTGGTGGGCAACATCGGCGGTTCCACCCTAACGATAAACTCAGGCGCAGTTACTATGACAGGAGTTGACTCTGGCCAATTCACCATTACCGACACCAATACCTATCCCATCAACCTCATCCATGGCCAGACAGCGTCCTGGACAGTCAAATTCGATCCCCAGGCAAGCACTCCCTATGGAGAGAAGACCGCCAGCCTGCAGATTGTTGACAATACCGCCAAGGGAGCCGCGGGCAACGCTTTGCCGGATATCGGTTCCGCCCTGGCAGATGCCACCAGGATCGGCAGATCACACCCTGAAGGAAACATGGTGGCAGACAGCTGCGTCCGCGTCCTGAAGCCAGCATCGACAGGCAAAGCGGTGAACACCATCTCGCCTTTGCGCGGCTTTGCGGTGCAAGAGGTCTATGAGGACTACTTTGAAAGCTATACCCACCTCAGTGGGACACTTGCTCCCTGGACTCAGTATGACGGAGATAACAATCCAACTTACAGCCTTCAATCAGGGGGCGTAACTATAATCGGTTCATATACGGGTTCTTTTATATGTGCTGATTATAGCAGTTTTTCACCAGCGCCCAGCAGTGATTGGATGGCTTACGGTGGAAACAAATATGCAGGATGTGCAAGAGCGAACCCTGGCCCGAATAACGACTGGCTGATCTCGCCCGCCCTGAACTTTGGTGATTCGCCCCGGATCAGCTTCTTTGCAAAATCCCTGGCAACCAACTACTATCCGGAAGACTTCAATGTCCTGTATTCCACAACAGGAAACAGCTACACAGACTTTGCCGGAAACTATCTGAACAGCACCCAACCTCAGACTGTCGGTCTGGACTGGACCCTGTTCGAGTATGAATTGCCGGCTGTCTGCGCCAATAAAACCACGTACATAGCAATCCAGTGTGTATCACAGGATTTCTGGCTGATGGTGGATGATTTTGTGGCGGGAGACTTCTACCAGGGACAGACCCCCGTCGAACTCTCCTCCTTCACCGCTTCGTACAGCGTGGACAACAACGTTAACCTCACCTGGGTAACCCAATCCGAGACGGGTGTGCAGGGTTTCTACATCCTGCGCAACACCCAGGATGATTTAGCCCAGGCTGCTGTGATCAGCCCGCTCGTGGCTGCCACCAACACCTCGCAGCAGCAGGTCTATTCCTATACGGACAAAGAACTGTACGAGGACGGCACCTATTACTACTGGCTGCAAAACTCCGATATGGATGGCAGTAGCAACTTCAACGGGCCGGTGAGCATCGCATACAGCATCCAGGGCATCACCACTCCCCAAATTCCTCTGGTGACGGAGCTGAAATCGGTATTCCCCAACCCCTTCAATCCGATCGCTTATATACCCTATAGCATCGGCAAAAACGAAGGCCCTGCGGATGTGAGATTCCGCATTTACAACTCCCGCGGTCAGTTGGTCTTCAGCAAGGAGATAAACAATCAGCTTACAGGAAACCATCAAATCCAATGGCATGGCAAAGACAACTATGGCAACGCCTGCGGCACGGGGCTCTACTTCGTGCGCATGAACGTGGGCGGCAAGAGCTATACGCGCAAAGCCGTGCTGATGAAATAGCAAAACAATGATCCTCTTATCCTATGGGACCCGGCAGCAAGCCGGGTCCTGTTTTATTAGGTATATTGGAGTATTGAAAGAAATGTAGTTGCTAAAAAAGACCCCGGCATTAAGCCAGGGTCTTCGTAAATGTGGACATATCTCTTTACTTGACCGAGATGACCTCGACAACTTCGGGAATCTCTTCTTTGATGATCCGCTCAATACCTGCCTTTAGAGTCAGAGTTGCCATGGGGCATCCGTTGCACGCGCCTTTGAGGCGCACTTCAACAACATTATCTTCCCGAACGTTGACCAGTTCCACATCTCCACCGTCAGACTGGATGGAGGGGCGTATCTTGTCCAATATCGTTTCAATCTTTTGTTTATCAAGCATAGTCGTCATTCCTTAATGTAGTTATTTATAGGATAAGCTAATGAAAACAACGCGGAAAGCAAAACTTTCCGCGTATTTAACATCAGGGATGTTTATTATTGAGCCAAGTCAACAGTCAGGGTGTTGCCGGAAGGATAGACGAGGTTCATCTTGTCGCCGTCCAGCGTTGCGATCTTAACGTTATTGCCGTCATTGACAAGATACCAGGCCTGGGATTCCTCATCAAAGGAAAGCAATACGCTTTGACCCGCATTCTTGCCGGTCAGCTCGTCGATCTCGATGTTGTTTTTGGTGATGGTGATCTTGAAGCTCGCGTCATCTGTCTGCGCGTATTTAATCACTTCCTGACCCTCGCTCATACCCAACGGATTTGAATCTGTCCAGAATTCTATGGTATTTAACACAAAGAAATCGGCTACGACGGTAAATTCATAGGCCGGAATAAAGAGCAGTATCCAGAAAACTATGTTGTTGATGTATTTGTCACCCAGCGAACCATTCCATTCATACAGTTTACGGGTAAGGGTGAAGTTGCCGTAGCAACTGAACAGGCTCACAGAGAGAAAGGCTGCGAGTACTAATAACAGGACAGTAGTTTTGAACTTTTTCATCGTTCCTCCATCGGAATTACTTCTGAGCCACGTTTATTGGCATCCGCTCTGACGGTCAAGTAATAAAATGCGGGAATGATAATCATAGTCAGGAATGAGGAGACAACCATGCCGCCAATTGAGACCACACCCATTGATTGGCGCATTTCCACGCCGGAAGCCCCGATCCCGAGAGCCATGGGCAGCATTCCGATGATCACAGCCAGTGTGCTCATCACTATCGGTTTGAGCTTCATTTCGGCAGCTTCGAGCAGGGCGTCGCGAGGGGTTGCGCCCTGTCTGCGCTTAATGTTAGCGTAATCCAGGAGCAGAATGGCGTTGTTGACCACAATCCCTACCAGCATAATGATGGAGAGCATGGATATGATGTTGAAACTGAAACCCGCGAACAGCAGCGAAAAGATGACGCCGATCAAGGCCAGGGGCACAGTCGCCATGATAAACAGAGGCTGCACAAAGCTTTCCAGAATTGCCGCCAGCAGCATGTAAGTAAGCAAAACCGCGAGGGCAAAGGTGCGGACCATATCCTTGAGCGTGGAAGCCAGAACTTCAGCTTCGCCGCCCCAAATAATCTTGTAGCCGTCTGGCAGCTTGTAGTCTTCCAGCCTTTCGTTGATGCCAGAGATCACGTCTCCCAGTCGGGCTCCTTCAGCCACGTCTCCATTGAAGACGATGGACTTGGCGCGGTCGCGGTGGATGATTCTGTTGGTGGCGGGGGCGAAGCTGATGTCGGCAAGTTGTGAGAGCAAATAGGTTTGTCCCATCACGGCCACGCTGATGTTTCCGACCCGGTCAGGTGTGGAGAGTTCGGAATCGTCCAGCGAGATATTGATATCATACTGGTCTCCGCCTTCCTGATAATGGGTGGAAACCATTCCGGCCACTGCTCCGCGCAAGGCCAGGGCGAGATCGTAAACAGTGGCGCCGATGGCAGCCATTTGTTCGCGACGGGGTTCGACCGTTATCTCGCTGCGCCCTGAGCGGGAGCTGGTATCCAGGTTGATGAGGCCGGGTGTATCCTTGATTCGCTCCGTTACCTCCGTTTTAAGCTGCTCCAACCGCTCGTTGTCGATGCCCTGGAGGTAAAACTCGACTGGGGAACTGCCGCCCATCATGAAGGTGGAGGCTGATACCTTGATGCGGGCGTTGGGGATATCCGCCAGTTCACGGGTTAGCAGGTCAGCCATCTCGCGGGAGCTGAGTTTGCGATCGTCGGCGTCCACCAGCTTGATGTCCGAGGCAGCGATGTTTGAACCGGTGTCGATGAATCCTGAGGAACCAAGGTTGGTTATGATGTGCTTGATCTCTTTGTGTTTGCCGATGCGTTGGTGGATGTCCTCGTAAACCTTCGCGGTCTGATCCAGATTGTAGCCCTGGGGCAGCTCGACGTTGACCGTGATGTTGCCCATATCCATGACGGGCAACAGTTCCAGGCCAATTATGGGAACCAGAGCGAAGCTGACAATCAATAGCAGCACGGTGGCGCCGATCATCAGGCGGGCGGTTCTTTTTGAACCGATCACATAACTGAGGAACTTTTTGTAGCCCCGGGCAAACTTGCCAAACCAGCGGTCAAAGGCAAGCCCGAATTTGTTGGTCTTGACTTTTTGAGGGATTATCAATGAAGCCAGCATGGGGGTAATGGTGAAGGAAGTGACAAGGGAAAAAAGTGTGGCGATCGTCACCGTCACGGCAAATTCCACGAGGAACTTGCCAACCATGGAACGCATCGTTGCCAGTGGCAAAAAGACCACGATGTTGGTTAGCGTGCTGGCCAGCACGGCAATAGCAATTTCGGAAGTCCCTTTTTTGGACGCTTCTCGGCGGGAATTGCCCATTTCCTTGTGCCGGAATATGTTTTCGATGACAACCACGGAGTTGGAAACCAGGATGCCGACCGCCGTGGAGATGCCTATCAGGGTCATCATATTGAAGCTGAAACCCGCTATCTGCATGAACATGAAAGAAGAAACGATAGATATCGGCATGGACAGCGCCACTATCAGGGTGGAGCGCAGATCGTGCAGGAAGAGCAGCAGCACCAATCCGGTCAGGACTATGCCCATCCAGATATTGGTGAAAGTGTCGTTGACAGTAGCTCGGATGAAGTCCGAATCGTCGCGGACCAGTTCCAGCTTGGTACCCTCGGGCAGTTCTTTTTGTATTTCGGGCAGTTCTTCGTTCAGTTGCTTGGAAATATCCACCATGTTTCCGTCGGAAGCGCTGGTTATCGAGATGCGGACAATGTTTTCCTCAAGGCGTTGCGCGGGTATGTTGTAATAGATAGCCCGGGAGGTGACGTCCTCGGCGCCGTCGGTGATGGTGGCGATGTCGCGCAGCTTCTTAATGCCGGTCATGGTGGGGATGTCCGCGTCCCCGATCTTGTCAACGCTGTCAAATTGCCCCTTAAAACGCACGGAGTACTCCTGTGTTCCGCTCTTGATGCTCCCTGCAGGCAAATCCATGTTCTGGGCGGCGAGGATTTGCATCAGTTGGGCCAGGGATATCTTGTTCTGAAAAACAGCCTGATCGTTAAGGGCGACGTTTATCTGGCGCTTGTTGCCGCCAGTGATTGACACTTGGGCGACGCCTTCGATCTGGCCGAAGCGGTCTTTGAGCCTCTTATCCGCAAGATGATAGAGCGCCTTGCCGTCCATTTTACCTGTGAGGATGATATCCATGAAGGGGTAGGCGTTGATGTTTATTTTTTGGATAACAGGCCGTTCCACATCGCTTGGGAGTTCGCGGATTATAGCGTCAACCTGATCCTTGACCTCTTGATTGGCAATATCGATGTCTTTGCCCATCTTGAAGGCCATCATGATGATGCTGGCGTTCTCCATCGAATAGGACTGGGTGTAGTCCACCTGGCTTACTGTGGCGATGGCATCCTCGATCTTCTTGGTGATTTGGGTTTCAACTTCGCTGGGTCCGGCACCGGGATACACCGTTTGGATGACCAGAAAGGGCATCTTCACATCCGGCATCTGGTTCAGAGGCATCTCAAAGTAAGCCAGGATGCCAAAGACCACAAAGACCAGCAAAGCCATGGTGACGAGTACCGGGCGTTCGACTGATATATTGGAAAGGAACATGGCCTGTGCCTCACTCAACCACGCGGATGAGCGCGTTTTCGGTTAAGAGGTTGATCCCTTCCGTGATCAGGATATCTCCCTCTTCCAAGCCTGATATGACTTCATGCTGGAGCTTGTTGTTCAAGCCCAGCTCGACCTCGCGGCGCACGGCATGGTTATCTTTGTTCAACCACACATAAAACTTGTCATTCTCATTGGTGATATGGATGCGGTCCACAACAATGACATTGCTCTTGGTCATGGTTTTCAAGCTAATCTGGGCAACGGAACCAAAGCTGATCTTTTTGCTGTAGCCGCCAAAGACGACGTCCACGCGCACAGCTTTCGTGTAGGGATCAAGGGCCATGGAGATCTGGCTGACTTTCCCGTTGAGGGTCTGATCCATCCATTTGGCCGTGGCAGGTGTGCCCACGCGCAGCTTGGAGACATCGGTGTCAGGGATCATCAGAGTGGCTTTGAAACCGTTTGTTGACGAAACTGTGAAAAGGTCCTGGCCTGGGTAAGTGCGTTCCGCGGGATTGACCATGATCTTGGTGATAACACCCGAGATAGGCGCGCGCACGTTGATCATCTTTTCCGCTGCTTCCAGATTTGCCTTGGCCACGTTGAAACCTGTTTCCAGGTTATCCAGGTCCTGACGCGCTATCGCGCCCTGGTTAAAAAGGCGTTGCATGCGCTCATAGGCCTGTTTTTGGGCGTTGAAAGCCGCGGAAGCCTGAACATACTGAGCCGCGGGTGTGTTTTGGGGAAAAGTGACGATGATCTGGCCAGCCGTAACGCGGTCTCCCACCTTGGCTTTGATCGAGGTCACGATGTCGCTTACCATGGCTTGGGCGGTGGATTCTTCCCTTCCGCCCAGGGTTGCGCTGTAATTCAGTTCCTGGGTGAATGTCCCGGCTTCAACTGTCCTGACTCGCACCGGGATGCCCTGTTCGCGCTGGATCTGCTCCATGTTCTTGCCAACTTCGCTCTTTTTCCCGCAGGCTGAGAAGAGCAGAACTACGCAGATCAGGATAATGTATGTCTTTTTCATTTTGATCTCCCTTTATAAACTGATACCGATTGACCGCTGCAGGTTTTGGTTGGCAGAGATCACTTCGTAGATGGATTGAAAGTATTGCAGTTTGATGGCGGAAAGCATCGTCTGGGCGTCAAAAACCTCCAGTTGGATGCCAACCTGGTTCTCGTATCTGACCTGGGCGAGCAAAAGGCTCCTTTCCGCAAGGCGGATATTTTCTTCCTGGACACGATAGTTTTCCAGAGCGTGTTGCAGTTTCTGATAGTCCTGTGTTATCTGTAAGCGGATCAAATCCTCATACTCGTTTTGCTGGAATCTGGCTTTGCGCCAGGCATGTTCCGCGTTCCTTCGTTTCGAGCTGTTAGACAGTCCTGTGAAAAGCGGAAGCTGCACACCGATGCCGATGCTGTAACTGGTGCCAAAATCATCCTTTTCGATGGCAAATTCGTCGGCGGCGGTATAGAGGGAAGCGTTGGCCTGCAGAAAGACATTGGGCAGGTAGTTTCCCTTTTCCGCGTTCCACTTGATCCTTGCCACCTCAGTGGCGATGTCTGCCAATTCGATCTCGAGCCTGTTTTTCAGGCCTTGAGCTTCGGCTTCTTCCAGGCTGAGCTGAAAGGGGGGAGGAAGGAGGAATTCGCCTTCGGGCACAGCATCCGGGCTGCCTATCTGTTTTTGGAAAGCGGAAAGCGCGAGCTCGTAGTTATTCTGCGCCTGAAGCAGTTGAGGCTCCAGCTTGGCTACTTCCAGGCGGGCGCGGAGCAGGTCAAATTCCGATACCTGTCCTTCAGCGTTGAAAGCCTCCATCCTGTTTAGATGGCGCCTGGCGGTGTCAAGGGCTTCCTGTTGAACGACGGTCAGTTTGTCCGCGAGCAGGCAGGCGTAAAAGAGCTGCGTGGTGGTGACCACCATATCCTGATCCGCCAGTTGATATTGAAGTCTTTGGATCGAACGGTAGCGGTCCGCGGCGCGGATGCCATTGACCATCTTTCCGCCGAGGAACAGGACTTGGGAAAATTGAAGCTGGGCAGCGATTGAACCCTCATCGATTGGCGAACTCGGCAACATGCCATTGTAGATACCGCTAACCACTCCAGCCAGGTAGTAATCGTTTCTCGTGGCGAGGGTATCGAGCCCCGCGGCAAAGTTCATCGCGGGGATTTTTGCAGAATCTGGCAGATAGGTCTTGGAAAGTGTGTAGCCTCCCACCAGGTTTAACTGGGGCAACAGGGTACCTCGCACTTCGTTGTAGGTTTGATCCGCCATAAGGACATCTTCCTTGGCCATCAGCAGCTTGCGGTTGTTTTGGCGGGCAAGGCCGATGCTTTCCTCCAGGCTGATGGCGCCGATTTGCGCCAATACGAGAGTTGCGAGGAAGCAGGTGATAATTTGTTTCATCAATCAACTCCTTTTGATGATGCCATATAAAATTAACTGAATAATCATCTCATGATCGCGTTCGATCCGCGAAACCACGCGCTCTTTGTCAAGGCAAGAATAGTTAACATCTGAAAGCATGAACCAGTCGTTGATCAACTCCACCAGACGGTCAAAATCCACGTTTTCGTTGATCAGGCCTTCTTCCTTGCCAATGTTTAGAACCGAGAGCAAAACCGAACTCATCTTGCTCTGGTAAATGCGTTTATCTTCATGCAGGCGTTCTTGGTAGCTCATCGGGATATGAGCCATGCCTTCCAACAGAATGGGCATATTTGTAAATATGAAGCTCATGGGAAACCTGAAATACATCGTGAGTTTTTCCTCGAAACCTGAGCAGGATTGCAGGCGTTCATCGAGGATGTTGAAAAACTCTTCGGCTTTTCTATTTACGGCGCTCAGAAACAGTTCTTCCTTGTTGCGGAAATAGTAATAGACAGTTCCTTTGGAGATACGTGCTTCCCGGGCGATATCGTCCACGGATGTTTTTCCAAAGCTATAGTGTGAAAATAGGCTTATAGCCGTTTCCAGGATTCTGGCCTTCATGTTCGCGGCTTTGTTCATACTCCAACCTCTTTTAATTTGATACCGAAAAGCGTGATATGTATTCGTAACTGACTATTTGACTCTAAACATTCAAACGGTCGAATCAGTCAAGACAAAAATGCAAGCACTGTCAAAATATCAGCCTTCAGGAAGATAACATATTCGTAGTCAAGCTATTGAGTAATTCACTCAACCCCTCTGCAAGAAAGCCATCCCGCCCTCACTCGCCAGCGGCATCTAACTCTATATTTTCTTTAGGTTTTCCGTAACTTGGTTAAAGATGACTTAAGGATGATAGAGGCAAAACCTTCAGCAGCAAAGGAGAAAGGTATGAAATAGAACTGGAAATTGAGCGTTTTACTCTTTCATTTTAATATAGTATTACTGCTTAGGCAATGGCATCTGACACGCGTAACAATCCTCCCTCCGGAATGGCGGTAACCCTCCTAATCGAGTTTTAACTTGACAAAAAAGTCTTTCCAGGAATCCATAGTGGAAAGGATAAATACCGCAAATCAGACGGTTCTTTGTTACGTATCGATATGACAAACGACATTCCCGTAACAATCACCGCCAGATAGCGAGACAGCATGAGAGGTTTTAGATGCCCCATAAAAAAATGTTTGAAGTTAAACTGGACCCGATATTGCCCCCTGATCCAGTCTTTGAGCCAAATATCCGCAGAGCACCACATAGAGGGCTCAATCTAAATAAAAAAGAAATCGCCTTAGCGGTCAAGAACGCATTGCGCTATGTGCCCCATGAACTCCACGCGAAGCTTGCCCCGGAGTTTTTGGATGAGCTATTGAACCACGGGCGCATCTATGGATACCGCTACCGTCCCGAGGGAAAGATCAAAGGATTGCCCCTGGACAGATATAAAGGCATCACATCCGCCAAAGCGTTGCAGGTGATGATCGACAACAACCTGGATTTCGATGTCGCCCTCTATCCCTATGAGCTTGTCACTTACGGCGAAACCGGGCAGGTCTGCCAGAACTGGATGCAATACTGCCTGATCAAAAAGTATCTGGAAGTGATGACGGAAGAACAGACTCTGGTTGTCCAGTCCGGCCATCCCCTGGGTCTTTTCCCTTCACGTCCCGAGGCTCCGCGCGTGATTTCCACCAACGGTCTGGTGATCGGGAACTGGGACAATCCGGAGGAGTTCAAGCGACTGACCGCATTGGGAGTTGCCAATTACGGGCAGATGACTGCCGGGGGCTGGATGTATATCGGCCCTCAGGGAATAGTTCACGGAACCTACATCACCTTGCTCAATGCGGGCAGGAAATACCTTGGCATCCCTGCTGACAAAGACCTAAGCGGAATCCTGTATATCTCTTCCGGATTGGGCGGCATGAGTGGAGCCCAGTCTAAAGCGGTAGAGATAGCCGGAGGGATAGGCGTCATCGCCGAGGTTGACTACAGCCGCATCGAAACCAGGCACAGCCAGGGTTGGGTCGCCAAAGTATCCAGCGACCTCCCGGAAATCTTCCGTTGGGTCGAGGAATACCGCAAGAGCGGCAAACCTGTCTCCATTGCGTATTATGGTAACATAGTCGATCTTCTGGAATACGTGGACACCCACAACCTGAAAGCCGAGCTGCTCTCTGACCAAACCTCCTGCCATGCAGTCTATGAAGGAGGCTATACTCCGGCAGGCTTGAGCTTTGAAGAAGGCAGGCAATTGCTTTCGACCGACACCGATGCCTTCCGCAAGAAAGTAGATGAATCCCTCCAGCGCCACTTCAGGGTTATCTCCCGCCTCAGCGCAAAAGGATCAAAGTTTTGGGACTATGGAAACAGCTTCCTGGCATCGGTCTTCGATTCCGGCGAACACAGTATCGCCAGAAACGGAATCAACACCAGCGAAGGGTTCATCTTCCCCTCTTATGTGGAGGACATCATGGGTCCCCTCTGTTTCGACTTTGGCTATGGCCCCTTCCGCTGGGTTTGCCTGAGTGGAAAAGACGAAGACCTGAGAGCCACAGACCAAGCCGCCGCAGAATTGATAGATCCCAACCGCAACGCGATGGACAGGGACAATTACCATTGGATCGTGAACGCTGAAGAAAACAAACTTGTAGTCGGTACCAAAGCCCGCATCCTCTACGCTGACGAGATGGGCAGAGTCAATATCGCCCTCAGATTCAACCAACTGGTGAAGGAAGGTAAGATAGGCCCGGTGATGTTGGGCCGCGACCATCACGACACATCGGGCACCGACTCCCCCTTCAGGGAAACCGCCAATATCCGTGACGGCAGCAATGTGATGGCTGATATGGCTACTCATTGCTTTGGCGGAAACATCGCCAGAGGCATGACCCTTGTGGTGCTTTCCAACGGCGGAGGAGTTGGCGTCGGCCGCGCCATCAACGGCGGTAACGGAATCGTCCTGGATGGCAGCGCCAGAATTGACGCCGTGGTCAGATCAGGCCTTTCCTGGGATGTGATGGGAGGAGTTGGCAGACGCGGCTGGGCCCGCAATCCCAACGCCATCCAAACAGTCCAGGCTTGGAATGAAGCCCACCCAACGGAAGGACACATTACAGTTCCCAGCCCGATGGATGACGAGCAGATCGAAGCCCTGATCGGCGAAACTCTTGTCAAGCACAAGGCAGGCAGATGAGCAGCATGCTTAGCCACTTCAACAAGCTGATGAAGGCCCACTCCATCCCTGAAAGCGTGATCCGCACTTTTGGTTCTTACTATAAGCTGCTTGAAAGCGGCGCCAGCGGCCAGATACCGGGTTCAGAAATCAAAGCCCCATCGCCGGAGAACCTGATCGACTACAACGAGGTCAACTCATACAGGAATCAAGGTATCCTGAAAAACATAGTGGTGATCAAGCTTAATGGAGGATTGGGCACCAGTATGGGCCTCAGCGCGGCCAAAAGCCTGCTTCCCGTGAAAGGCAACATGAACTTTCTGGATATCATCACGAGGCAGGTGCTTTCCCTGCGGGCAGGTTCCGGCTATGAAGTGCTGTTGATGTTTATGAACAGCTACAACACGGAAGAGGACACCCTCAACTATCTAAACAGATATCCTGACCTGGGACGCCAGAAACTGCCCCTGTCGTTTTTGCAGAACAGATTCCCCCGCATCCGGCAGGACAATCTGAAGCCCTATGAAAACGAAAACGAAGCCAAGATGTGGAATCCTCCCGGCCACGGGGACATCTACGCCGCCCTGAACACTTCCGGATTGCTGGACAGTATGATAGAAAATGGCTACCGCTACGCCTTTATCTCAAACTCCGACAACCTGGGAGCCACAGTGGATACCGGAATACCCGCCTTTATGGAGGAAAAGGGTATCCAGTTCCTGATCGAGGTTTGCGAACGCACCGCTGCTGACAGGAAAGGCGGGCATCTGAGCGAAGACCTGAACGGACGGCTTCTGCTGCGCGAAGTGGCGCAGTGCCCCGCCGACGAGCTTGACGAGTTCCAGAATATTGAATATTATAAATATTTCAACACCAACAATATTTGGGTCGATCTCCAGGCCCTGCAGTGGAATCTGATCGCCGAGGACGGGGTCATGATCCTGCCTTTGATAGTGAATCCCAAGGTGGTGGACGGAACTCCCGTCTATCAACTGGAAACAGCCATGGGAGCCGCCATCAATATCTTTAACAACTCCAAGGCGTTGGTGGTGCCCCGCAGCCGCTTTGCCCCCGTGAAGAAAAACACTGACCTGCTCGCCATCTGGTCTGACGCCTACGAGTTGAACGACCAATACCAGGTGGTTCTCAAACGTGGCTTGGACGCTCCTCCACTGATCGAACTCGATGAGCGCTATTACGGCAAGATAGACCAGTTGCTCGAGCGGTTCAAAGATGGCGTTCCCTCGCTTGCTGGATGCAAGTCTTTCAAGGTTACAGGAGATATTAGCTTTGGCGAGGATGTGATCTGCGAAGGCGAAGTCAGTATCACATCCAGTCAACCGGCATATATCAAGAGCAAGCTGATCACTCAGCATCTGAATCTGGACTCATAGGAGGATCGCTGATGGTTTCCAAGGCGGCAAAGATCAGGTTGGGCCTGTTTCTTAGCGTAGGCATATCGATCCTTGTACTGTTTTTCATTGTGGTAGCCGGAAGGCATCTGATGCAACACCAGGACATCTACTTCATCGAGTTTGAGAACTACTCTGTGAGTGGACTCAATGTAGGCGGGACAGTCAATTACAACGGAATACCGATTGGCAGGGTCGAGGAAATCAAGATCAAGCCTAACGATGTCACCAAAGTGGTTCTCAAAGTTGGACTGGATAAAGGCACCCCCATCAAGTCAGACAGCGAAGCCATCCTCATATGGGTTGGAATCACCGGAGTAAAAGCTGTGGAGATCAGAGGAGGCACCAACCAGGCAGCCGATCTTAAGCCAAAAAGCTTCATTCGCAGGGGAGTTTCATCGCTGGACGATATCTCCACCAGGGCGCTAACAATCGCTGAAAAGATCGATGTCATAGCCACCAACATCAGTTCCATGACCAATCCCGAAAACCAAGCCAATCTCGCCGGCATCCTTGGAAAAACGAACTCGATCCTGGCAGCCACGGAAACCGATCTTGCCTCCACGCTGCAAAGCCTCAGCGTTCTGGCAGCCAACGCCGCGGAGATGAGCCGCAAGCTGAACAGTTCCCTGGACAGGGTCAACAATGTCCTGACCTCGGCTGAGCTGGATTCTCTGGTAGCCAACATCAACAACATATCAGCCCAACTGAAAGCGGCCGACCTCCAGAACCTGATCGGCCAGTTGAGCGAGACAACCAGCAAAACGGGAAGTATGGTCTCCAACGTCGATCGGCTGCTTATCAGCAACAGAGCCAATTTGACCGAGATCTTGGAATCTCTGCGGGAAGCGAGTGAGAACCTCAACGAATTTTCCCGCCAGATCGCCGACCAGCCTTCCATTATTCTGAGGGGTAACAGATGAAGCGCAACCAGCTAATAACCCGCCTGAATTGCACCCTGATACTGCTCTTTAGCGCCTTATTGCTTCTGGGTGGATGTCTGCACAAAGTGGACAGAACGGTCACCAATTACTATGTTTTGGACTATCTTCCCGCCACAGAAAACGACCAGCTCAGACTGGCCAAACCCTTCCCAAAGAACATCGAAGTCCTTGACGCCACCATCGACCGCACCTATTCACGCAATCAACTGGTGGTGAAGGACAGCTTTACAAGGATCAGATATCTGCCTTTCGACATCTGGGCAAACAGGCTCAGCGACGCCATACCCAATCTGGTGGCCCAACGCTTGCGCGCCTACAACATTTTCCGCAGGGTGGACCGCGACGCCGCTGAGGCTGCTCCTGATTACTACCTGCAAATTAACATTCTCAATGTGGAAAAGATAGAAGGACTCCATCCGAAAGCCCATCTGCGCCTGGAGTTCCTGTTGCGGGATGCCAAATCGCAGAGCGTTCTGCTTTCCTACAAACCCGAACGTTATTCAGAGCTGCCGGACAATAGCACCGTCTATCTGGTGCAAACTTACAATGTGATGCTGATGCAGGAAACCGATATCTTCGCCGCAAAGTGCAGGCTGTTTCTGGAAGGCAAGGACGAAGAGACTGATCTGCTCCCCGAAAAGCAGAGCCCCCTGCAAAACTTCATTTACACAGCCGCTTCCGAAGCAGCCGCCGAAACTGCTGGCGGAGAGCTACTTTTGCCCTTGCTTTCCAATCAAAACACTGTAATTCGCTACACTGTGGAACAAATGAATGAAGACGGGGATATCGTCAACCGCCTGGAAGCTGAATTCGGCAAGGAACTGCCTCTCGAACCCGGAAACTATCTGATCACTATCGGCGAAAACCAGGAGATTCAGATCCCGGCTGAGATCAAACCCCGCATGCGCACAGTAGTGAGTGGGCATTGGTCGGAACTGGTGGTCAAGATCATGGACCAGAGCCAGACCAGGGTGCGCTTGCCCTATGACCTATGGATCAAGGATGCCGACGAATACGATTACTATCTCTACGGTTCGGACACCAGTATTGGCGATGAGGACCTGGGACAACCAGACAAGGTGTGGATTCTGAAGCCTGGCACATACATGATCAAACTGGGTGGATTCTGGAACGATTTCAAGGACTTCACCACGGTCAACATCAACCCTGGCCAGAACGAGATCCTTACCGTGGTGGTGGATCCTTCCGGAGAAGGCAACTTCATGATTGGGGCGGGAATCCTGGGAGAAGAACCCCTCTTCAGAGACAAACCACTGGTCCACAAAGGCGCCATTCACGGCAACATCAACCTCAACACCCGCAATAGCGACGACCAAAAGGACGCCGAGTTCAACCTGAATATTATCGGCCAACTGGAAAACAATCTGGACCTGAGCTTTCCTTACAGTCACTACACCGCCCGCAGTATCTATGACCTGGGTATGAGCCACGGAACTGGCAGAGACCTGCAGATCAGCACAGATTCCTATTCTCTCAAGAATGTTATGCTTTTCACCCCTTGGGAAGCCAGAGAAAAGCTGAAAGACTTTTCTTTTTATGGCCGGCTTGATCTGAAAACCCACTTTTTTGACGAGACCCGCAAATTTGACGATCCTAAAAACTTGCTTGTCCTTTCCCACAAAAGTGACACTCTGCAGGTGCTCACCAATGCTGACCATCTTAAAACAAAACAGCCCTTCTTCCCCATGAATCTCAAGGAAGGCCTGGGCATCACCTACCGTTGGGTGATGAACCCCAAGGTCGCCCTCAGCCTGCGTGGAGGTTATGGCTGGCAGCAGGAATTCAATCGCGACAGCTACAACTACGTGGAACGCGCCTTGGTGGACTCACTCTACTATGACATGTATATGGAAGGCTCTGATAAAAACGACCATGGACTGGAGAGCACCCTCATCCTTTCAGCCCTCAACCTGATGCGCTTCCTGAACATCAATTCCACATTTGAGGTTTTTATTCCCATGAACCGCGACCACGTCCGCCCTCGTTTTGAAAGCGAGAGCCGCTTCAACATCCGTCTCTACCGCAACGTCTCTCTGGATCTGAAGCTCACCGCCGCTTATGAGCGCAAGGATGAGCGGGCTCGTCAGGACTGGATCGTTTACGGCTTGGATTCGTTCTTGCGCATTTCGCTCTATTACTGATATGCTTAAACTCAGTTTCCACGATGGACTGCTGCGCATCGAAGGCTCTTTGGTGGCGTCTGATATTCCCTCCCTCCATTCCGAGTTGGAAACCGCATTGAAGAGTAAAGACAGCTTCAATATCGACCTCTCCGGCCTGACCGGGATAGACAGCGCCGGCGTGGCCTTTTTGGAAGAGCTGACCCTGAAAGCTGCCCAGAAAGGAGCCCTGATCATACATCCTCCCTCAGCCGAGATCCAATCTGTGATGAACACCTTTCGTTCCCTCGATCTCCCCGTCCCAGAACCCCGTCCCAAACCGGGATTCCTGGAAAGTGCCGGCGAGAACCTGCTAATCCGCTTAGACGGCTTCAAAAAAGCCATCATAACTGCTTCGGAAGTGGTCTGGTGGTCTATAATCGGCATCTTTGACCGCAGCGGGCAGCGCAAATATTCAGTAGTCCAACAAGGACTTATACTGGGCTTCAACGCCATGCCGATCATCGCTCTGATGTCGTTCATCATCGGCTTTATCCTGTCCCTCCAAGCTGCGGTGCAGTTGCGCATCTACGGGGCAAACATATTTCTGGCCGACCTGCTGGCCATAACCATGGTACGCGAGATGGGGCCCTTGATCACTGCGATCCTGGTGGCTGGGCGCAGCGGTTCCGCCATCGCCTCCGAGATCGCGAGCATGAATGTGTCGGAAGAACTTGACGCCCTGCGCATGATGGCGCTCGATCCTGTGCGTTTTGTGGTGGTGCCAAAGTTTCATGCAATCACTCTGGTCATGCCCGTATTGGTGTTGCTTGCCATCATCGCCGGTGAGATTGGTGGGGCGGTAATCGCTTTTGGCTACCTTGATCTGAGCGTGAGCACCTTTTTAAGTCGTTCATTCAATATCCTGACCCTCAAAGACTTGATCATCACCTTTACCAAGAGCACTGTTTTTGCCTGGCTCATCGTGATAATCGGTGCCCATTATGGCTTTCAGACCACAGGCGGAGCCGAGGGAGTGGGCAAGGCCACCACTGCCTCTGTGGTTTCCTCCATCTTTGCCATTGTAATTGCTGATTCTCTGTTCAGCCTTCTCTATCTATGAAAAACAGCGAACCCATCATCAGCGTGCGTGGCCTGGAAGCCAGATATGGTGAAAAGGTGGTCTTCAGCGACATCGATCTGGATATCTTCCCAGGCCAGCTCACGGTGATTTTGGGAAGCAGCGGCTGCGGGAAAACCACGATGCTCAAGGCCATCACCCGCCTTGTCGAACCCACAAAAGGCAGCGTAAAATTCTGGGGGGAAGAGATTACCCAGATGGACGAAAACCGATTTCAGAATGTGCTCAAGCAGGTCGGAATGCTCTTTCAGGGAGGAGCGCTGCTCAACTCCCTCAATGTCTTCGAAAACATCGCGATCCCCCTGGAGCTTCACACACACCTCTCCCCTACCCTCATTGAACGGATCATCCGCGTCAAATTATCCCTGGTCAAACTGGACAACGTTATGCACCTGATGCCGTCCGAACTCTCCGGAGGCATGAAAAAGCGTGTGGCTTTGGCCAGAGCGATAGTGCTGGATCCCAAGATACTCTTTTGCGACGAGCCTTCCGCCGGTATCGACCCCCTCACCTCCTCGCATCTTGATGAACTGCTGTTGGAGCTTAAACGTAAACTGAACATGACTATCGTGGTCGTGACCCACGAGCTCGCCTCTATCCACCGTATCGCGGACCGTATCATCTTCCTGGAAAACGGGCAGCTCATCTTCCAGGGCGACCTCGCTGCTGCCAAACAAGCGCGTATCCCGTCCATAGACACCTTCTTCCGCTCCGGGCGTTATGATTGAACCCCGCTTTTTCATCATCGCCGCCCTGGACCGCAACGGCATCATCGGAAGGGATGGGCGCATGCCCTGGAATATACGGGAAGACCTCGCCTGGTTCAAAAAGCAGACCATGGGCCATAAGGTGATCATGGGCAGGAAGACTTGGCTCTCGTTGAGCAAAGCCCTTGTGGGGCGCGAAAACATAGTTTTAAGCCGCGATCCAGATTTCTCCCCATCCGGAGCCATAGTGGTGAGGAACCTGTCAGAATTGATTGCTTTTTGCGGTTCTGAGGACTGCTTTGTGATTGGCGGAGCTCAGATCTACCGTCTTTTCCTCGATCGCGCTTCCCGCCTTTATCTCACAACGATCGGAGCCGAGTTTGAGGGCGACACCTACTTTCCAGCCATCGACAAACGCGACTGGCGGCTGATCTATCGCCGCTACTTGCGTTCCCGACAGGGATACAAGCTGCGCTTCACCATCAGCGAGCGCATCCCAAAGTAACGCGGCACCCCTATACCTCGTCATCCCGGCTTGCGAGCCAGAATCCAGTCTTTTAGAAACAAGCACCCGAGAAAAAACAAACCACACCAGACTACACACCGTGTCATCCCGGGCTTGACCCGGGATCCAGTCTTTTAGAAAAATTCTCATAAGGTTCAAAAATCACGGAACCTTTCCACCATTTCACCTTTCCACCTTTCCACGACCTGATCGTAGCACCTATATATATGGAGGGTGAGCATCATTCGCATCCCGGGTTCTGGCATGGGTCTTCCGGCAGTCATCCTTAACCCGGTGAGGGATGACCTAAGGA
>DFUX01000087.1:0-13578 GCA_002379855.1 Cloacimonetes bacterium UBA4175
CCTTTGCTGCGACTGGCTTTGGTGCCATCATCCTTAGGTCATCCCTCACCAGGTTAAGGATGACTGCCGGAAGACCACAGGCAAGCCAGGTTTTGCAAATGAGGTCCATCCCTCTATAATATATAGGTGCTACGATCACGCTGTGGAAAGGTGGATAGGTGAAATGGTGAATGTGATCCATTAGTAATGATACAAGCGAAATTGTATTACTTCAGGGCAGCAGATTAAACAGATTCAAGGGTTTGGTATCGGCTTCACTTGATCAGGGAAGCAAGTCTTTGCACACCTGTCTCAATCTGCTCCATGGTCGAGAAAGTATAGTTCAGGCGCAGGGTGTTGAACTTTTCCTGTCCCTCGGGATAAAACTTTGATCCTGGTATGAAAGACACCTTTTTATCCCGCGCCTTGACAAACAACTCATCCGCGTTCATTCCCTCGGGCAAGGTCAGCCAGAGGAAGATACCGCCCTCTGGTTTTGTCCATGTTACGGAATCGGGCATATTAAGCTGAAGTTGTTGGAGCATCTGATTCAAATAGGGCCGATAGTGGTCGCAGATTCTGGAAATATGTGGATTCATAAGGCCTTTTTCCAAAAAGCGGCTGACAACCCTTTGCGAAACGCAATCAGGCGTGATATTCACTTTTTGCTGCCAGGACACCATTTTGGTGATGAGTTCGCGGTTGCCTTTTACGTAGGCTACGCGGAGCCCCGGTCCCAGTATCTTGGAAAAGGAAACCACTTCTGTCACTACATCTGAACCATCGAATTCCTGTTGAGCAAGACGTAAGAAAGTGGGCAACGCTTCACCGCTAAAGCGAAGCCTGGAGTAAGGATTGTCTTCCACGATGGCGATATTCTGTTCAATGCAATACGCCAGCAGTTCACGCCTTCTTTCCAGGGAATAGCTGATTCCGCCGGGATTGTGGAAATCAGGTATCACGTAGATAAACTTGATTCTTTTGTTGGCGCGGCGCAGTTCTTCCACTTTGGCTTGCAGCAGTTCCATTCGGATTCCCTCGTCGTCGATGGGGATGCTGTGGATATCAGCCTCTAAAGCGTCAAACACCACCAGGGTTCCCAAAAACGTGGGAGCCTCGCATAAAACTACGTCGCCCGGTTCGATCAGGGCGCGTCCGTAGAGATACAGCCCATTGGTGGCGCCCACAGTTGTCAACATCTGTCCGGGATCAAGCTCCAATCCCTCCCATTTTAGCAGTTCGCGTTTGAGAATACTGTCGCCTTCGCTGGCGCCATACTGTAAGACATCCGAACCTTCGGTGGAAACCACTTCCTGGAATATCTTGGCAAGCTCTTCCTTGGGGAAGGTTGCGGGAGCGGGAAAGCCGCCCGCGAATGAGATCAGATCGGGGATATTTTTGGTGGAAGCCACCAGTTCTCTGATCAGAGATGATTTCATTTTGTTTGTTACCGGCGAAAATGCGCTTGGGTAATGCATGAGATACCTCTATGTTATTTAATTTGAAAATCAACAAAGGGAGGACTGTTGCCAATCCTCCGCAAAGGTCAGGGATAGATTCGATAGATCATCCTCGGGAATGGTATTGTTTCGCGGATGTGATGTGTGCCGCTCATCCATGCCACCAGGCGTTCGAGACCTACGCCAAAGCCACTGTGGGGGACAGAGCCGTATTTGCGCAGGTCGAGAAACCACTGGTAGTCTTCAAGGGGCATCTTTTCGGCTTTCATGCGCTCCAGAAGCAAATCATGGTCGTCTTCACGCTGGGAACCGCCAATGATCTCACCAAAGCCATCCGGGGCGATCAAATCGCTGCCCAATACGAGATCCGGATTGTCTGGATCCCGCTTCATGTAAAAGGCCTTGATCTCTTTGGGCCACTTTTCGATGAAGATAGGAACCGGGGAACCCTCGGTCAGCAGAACCTCGTCAGCTGCTCCCAGGTCGCTGCCGTGAGTGATTTCGGAACCTTTGGAGCGAAGATAATCAATAGCTTCGCGATGGGTCATTATCTTAAAAGGCGCGTCGGCAGCTTCCAAAGCCGCTTTGTCGCGTTCCAGGATTGTTAGTTCGGTATCGCATTTGGCAAGCACATCGCGGATCACGTAACGGATTAAATCTTCCTGGATCTGCATACTCTCAGCATGCTCCACGAAAGCGGCTTCTGCATCCATCATCCAAAACTCGGTTAGATGCTTGCGGGTTTTGGAGCGCTCTGCCCTGAATACGGGTCCGAAATCATAGACACGTCCCAGGCTCATGATACCGGTCTCAAGATAGAGCTGTCCGGACTGGGAAAGATAAGCCTTGCCCTCATCGAAATATTCAAGCTCAAAGAGGGTAGTGCTGCCTTCGCAGGCGTTTGGCGTGAGGATGGGTGAATCAAAGCGGATAAAATCGTTATTGTTCAGCCAGTCACAGATCGCATAATATACTGTATGGCGGATGCGAAGCACAGCCCACTGTTTAGGTGAGCGGATCCAGAGATGGCGGTTTGAGAGCAGGAAATCGGGCCCGTGTTCTTTTTTTCCTATTGGATACTCTTCAGCGATCTGGATCGATTTAACGCTTTTCACGGATAGCTCAAAAGTGCCCGCCAGTTTCTGATGGGGTTTTGGAATGCCGGTTACGATAAGCGAGGATTCCATGGTCAGTCGTTTGGCAGCATCAAACATTTCCTCGCCAAGTTCCGGTTGGAAAGCTACGCACTGGAGTTCACCAGTTCCATCGCGCAGGATAATGAAGAGCAGCTTTCCGCTATGCCTGATATTGCGCACCCATCCGCGGAGAGTGACCTCTTCGCCAAGATGGGCAGCAACGTCTTTTACAAATATTAGTTTCATTCAACTGTCCTTGTTGTAAGAGTCAATGACTTACGCTTTCTATATGTGAGTCCTGGGCTGTTTTTTGATGTGTTGCATGATATCAAGCGCAACTTTTAGCGCTCTGAGTCCGGCTTCTCCATCCACCAAGGGAGGGGTATTGTCGATCACTGCAGCCGCAAACGATTCCAACTCGAGGGTCAACGCGTCTTTTGGGAAGTCAGTCAGGTCGATATTCTGCACATCCACCAGATTTTCGGCTTTGACGTCGGTATTTCCCATCAGGATTTGAGGCAGATACTTCATGATATCAGCGCCTTTCTTTACCACAGTAACGTGCTTGGTGCTGAAATCGAGAGAAAAATAAGCATCCCTTTGGAAGAACCTGATCTTGCGCTCTTGTTTGAGAGAAGCCCTTGAAGATGTAACGTTGGCGATGGCCCCGTTGTCGAATTCCAGGCGCGCGTTGGCAATGTCGATGCTGGGGGTGAGGATTCCCACGCCGCTGGCGCGGATGTCGCTCACGTCCCCACGCACAAAGTCCAGGATCAGATCGATATCGTGAATCATCAGATCCAAGACCACAGGCACATCGGTGCCGCGCCTTTGGAACATGGAAATCCGGTGTGACTCGATAAACACGGGATCCTTGATGCTTTCTTCCACCCTCAGGATAACCGGGTTGAAGCGCTCTATGTGGCCAACCTGGATCTTTAGTCCCTTCTTCTTAGCAAGGGCTACCAGTTCCTCCGCCTGCCACAGTTCGGACGTGATCGGTTTTTCGATGAAGACGTGTTTTCCCGCCTCCAAGGCCTGTTTTGCCAATTCGTAATGGGCTGTGGTGGTGCTTGCAATATCAACGGCGTCCACCTCTTCCAGGAGAGCTTCGTAGCTCTTAAATCTTTTTACACCAAGCTTACCGGCGATTTGCCTGGCTCTTGCGGTGTCGATATCATAAACACCAGTCAGCTTCACATTGTCGATGGAGGTAAATTTCTCCGCGTGAAATTGACCCAGGTGTCCGACGCCGGCTACAGCAACTCTTAGCATTAGCCCAATAGTCTTTTGCTAAGGATATTGAGCATATCGGCTGTCATGGATTTCAAGTCATACTCTGGCTTCCAGCCCCATTCCTCTTGGGCGGCGCTATGGTCCATGGAATTAGGCCAGCTGTTCGCGATGGCTTGCTTCACAGGATCCACCTGATATTCCATCTTGAAGTCAGGCATGTGCACACGGATGGCGGCAGCGATCATTTCAGGGTCGAAACTCATGGCCGATACGTTGAAACAATTGCGGTGTTTAAGCTTGGAAGGATCGGCCTCCATCAGTTCCACCAAGGCTCTCAGGGCATCAGGCATATACATCATATCCAAAAAGGTTCCGGCACCCAGATTGCAGGTATAGCGGTGGTTTTTAACAGCTTCATAGTAGATTTCCACAGCATAGTCAGTTGTTCCGCCGCCGGGCAGAGTTACATTTGAAATAATACCAGGATAACGCAGTCCACGGGTATCGACTCCGAACTTAATATGGTAATAATCGCCCAGCAACTCCGCCGCGACCTTGGAGATTCCATATACAGTGGTGGGGCGCATCAGAGTGTCTTGAGGGGTGTTATCCATTGGGGTTGTGGGTCCGAAAGCGCCAATCGATGAGGGTGTGAAAACCGCTCCCTTGACTTCCTTCATGATCTCGAGGGTGTTCAACATGCTGTCCATATTTATCTTCCACGCCAGGGGAGGATTAGCTTCTCCCTTGGCAGACAGCACGGCAACCAGGTTAATGATGGTGTCGATATTGTATTTCTTAACCACCGCATACATCTTTTCGGCTTCCATGGCGTCCATTTTTTCGCAGGGACCGCCTTGCATGATCTCATCGGTCAGGGGAGTGCTGCGATATGCCGCAACGACGGAAGATGGATTGTAAATCTTTCTGAGATAGGGAACAAGCTCTGATCCAATCTGACCAGCAGCTCCGAGAATCAGGATGTTTTTCATTAACTACTCCAGTGTCTTATATATTTTAATACTTAATTTTCAAAGGGCTCAGCCTGTCAATACTTTTACTACTTCACGTAGTTTCGCACTTTGTCCACAATGGAATCGCTCAGCGACATCAGGGCAGTGTTTACCATTTCAATTTCCGAGGGAGGCATAGGTTCGGTTTTTTTGATCAGAGCCTGGGTGGCGGGTGTCAATGCTTTTTCATCGCCACTTTTAAATCTGGCCCAGATGTCAGACCAGGGGAATTCCGCCTTAACCGTGTCCTGCAGTTTAACCCTACCTGTGGATACCTCTACCAGTGAAAAAGAGGCTATGATCTGTACCTCGGCTGTCTTGGTGAACTTAGTGTATTCGCAAGAGATCTCTGTGGTTATATCTTGCTTTTTCTTTTTTCCTTTTTCATCGACCACCTTTTGTTTAGTTGTGATCTTGTCTGTTTCTTTCAAGTCCTGATGAATTTTCTGGGGAGCGATGTAATTGATCTGCAGGATCTTGCCCGTCATGATCTCGTGCGCTCCCAACATACTGCCAATATTTGACGCGTAAGCGGCGTCTGTTTCTGCCGGAGCGCTTAGCTGCCGTTCAGCCAAAACCTGCTCTATCTGGCTGCGGGTCACAATCTTCATAAATTCACCCGCTTCTTTATCCTGTACCAGCTTGCCAATGATGCTCTCGGTCAACATGTCGAATATACCGCCATATCTATTGTCAGTGCCGGTTTTATCATCGAAGGTAAGGATGGCGATCCTCTTTACTGCGAGTTTCCTCGCTTCTCCCAGACGAGCTGTGCTGTCTTTGTAGTTGGGAACAAAGCTTTGGGCTGCCATAAGCTCCCTCACTGCTTCCTTTTGGGTGTCTGGCATAGTTCCCTTTTGAATCATAGCCATGGCTTTGGAATAGTGGTATTCAGCCGCGTTTTCTTTGCTGGCGGCCAAATCCTTGCTGTAGTCTTTAAGCTGGAAGTCGTAGGGCATTCCGGTCTTGGGATTGTAAAGAGGATTGAACGGCTCCACCAGTTTTTGCAGCGATATCAATTCAGTGTATTCATTTACCAACTTATCCCAGATATCAGGGCTTCCTGATCTTTTAAGGGATTCAATTCTATTTTCCCGGGAGGCCACAATGCCGCTGAAGTTCTTTTTTAACAGCTCCTGGGCTTTTATGTGGGTTCGCTTCAGTTTCAGGGATTCTGTGTTTGAGCGCAAAGATTCCTCGTAGAGCCCCTGTTTATATTCTTTCTCTGCTTTTCTGTAGAGTTTCACATTTTGGCCGCAAGCGCTCAATAATAGCGCAAGCAGCAGAGAGGCTATCAGGTAGGTTTTCTTAGAAAAACTGAACATATTGTCATCTCCCGGATCATATTACAAGCTTGACTTGAATGATACCTTATGGATTTTGCCCCTCAGATTGTCAAGCTAAAACCTGATTTTACTTCCTGCCAGAACATGTTTGTTGTTGCACGCAGGCGGTATTAACGCCTCAGAGGGCGAGGTCCTGTTGTTTGTCCTCGCGCGCGCGAGAAGACTAAGACTATGTCTTCCTGGGGTCTTCCTTAACCCGGTGAGGGATGACCTAAGGANNAAGCCAGTAGCAGCAAGGGACGGAGCTATGAAGGAAAAATAGGATAATAAGCCTGTTATGTTTTTTACCGCAAGTAGTTCAAGCTGCCCCGACTCCCTCCTGATCTCATGTCCAATTGACCGCTCGTTGAACGCCAGGTAATTTCCAGCGCGGCGATCGCTCAGCGTTCAGTTAGTGATCAATCAGCGATCAATGTATGAGGGAGGAAACAGGAGGTATGCCGTCTTGTGGTTTTAACTTAAACTTGTGTGCCTATCCCAAAAAAGCTTATTTGAAAAAACCTGTTAACTGATCAACAACAAACTATCCGCATGATTGAAGCGAAGGAAAGAATCACCACGCTAAACAGATTTATAAATTCGGAACGCTTCTTGCATTATAATCTCATACAACGCTTGAAAGTGTTGTTTGTATTCCATAAATGATTATATGTGGAGGAAACTCAATGCCCAGGAAGATAGCTATCCTGATGATTATGGTGGCGATATTGCTTTTGGCTGCCTGTGCCAAGCGTAATACCGAGTATCAGCCTGACGAAGCGGTGACCCTTGTAAAGCAGATTCCCGTTGTGGGTAATCCGCTGGATCTCAGCCATGATGACAGCAGCATCTACGTTGCTCTGGATCAAGGGGGGATAGCGGTCATCAACAGAAACAACTATAACCAGAAATGGTTTACAAACCTGTTCGCGGAAGATGGTTCCATGACCACCCTGGGCAGGATCAAGAAAATTACCGCCTTACCTCAGTTTAACCGCTTGTTCATAAATGAAATCACAGCAACAGACAGGATAACGATACTGGATATCTCCGACCCTGATACACTTGTTTACAAGTTTAACATTATAGGAGGCACTGGAGGTATCAGGGCTATGGACAGCTTTCCCCTGGATACGCCCAGCGACAACTTCCTGATGGCGGTTGGCTACAGCTCTGGGGATGGGTTCAAGTATGACCGTTACGATGGGAACCATTACAGCGAAAACCAATTCAGAATACTCACCCCCGCCACAGCTTCCGGTTTTTTCCTTACCACAGATAAAGTATATATTGCCTGCGAACAGCGCGGTTTGCTGATCTACGACAGAGCAACCCTCCAGTTACTGGGAGAGCTTGCTGTTCCCGGAGAAGCCCTCAAGGTCAAGGTTGAAGGCAACTACGCCTTCATAGCAAGCCGCCAGGCAGGACTCAATGTGGTGGATGTATCCAACCCCGCTGCGCCTGTGAGAGTAGGCGGTTTTGATACTACAGGATATGCAAATTCCATCGACATTTCTGGCAATCTCGCTGCGGTTAGTTCCGGCAGCGGTGGTGTATATATTTTCGACATAACGAATCCCAAAAGTTTCTTCCTGGTCCAGCAGTTGAACACCATTGGCTACACCAATAACGCCAGGTTCGTTGGCGATAAACTTGTAGTCGCGGCTCGTGATCAGGGGCTGCTGATTTATGAAATCCATTGATTGTTACAATAACCAAACACCAAAACCTGAAGCCTTGCTTCAGGTTTTTTGGCTTACAGCATAAAGGAAACTGTATGAAACAAATCACTTTAATCCTTCTTTGCACTCTGATGCTGTTTGCTGGCGTTCTGTATGCCAGCAACGAAAATGCTGAGCCCCGTTTTTCCGTTATGAGATCTGGCCAGCGGCAGATTAGCCTCTCGCTGTCAACTCCACAACCGATGATACAGGAGCTTATCCAAGCCGGCAAAGCTGTGAAAGATATTTCTGTTGAAAACACCTGCTCAACCGCCGACGCCGGACAACCCCAACTTCCCATCATCAGCACGCTGATTGCCATCCCTCCCCAGGGCGGAGTTGCTTTCAACTTCACTTATGGCAGTGTGGAGAGCGTTCCTTTGCAGAATCCTATGCTTTACGAACAGGAAGATCAGTTGATCGCTTCCGGTATCTTTGCTGGTGATGACGGCATCTACCCCTCCCAGTTGGTCCAGGTTTCTGAGCCCGCAATTATCAGGGATTTCCGGGTTGTTCAGATCAATGCCTATCCCTATCGCTATGATCATCAGAACCGACAACTGCTCATATATCACGACCTTCAGGTCGATCTCAGTTTCAATGACGAACCCGGCCTTAATGAATTGCCGGATTATACAACTTACAGCTACTCATTCAGAAATATCTATGAAGCCCAGATAAGCAACTTTGCAGAATACAGGGAACTGGTTGTAGCTCCTGCCCAAGCCAGGATCCTGCTGATTTACGGCAATAACTCGGATTCTATCTTCATGGCTAAGCTAAATGAGTTTGTGGCTTGGAAACGCCAAAAAGGCTTTGATGTGAATGTGGTCAGCACCCAAGTAACCGGCACATCCAACACCAACATTAAAAATTACATTCAGAACCAATACAACAACGTTTCCACCCGCCCCGATTACATTATACTATTAGGCGACACCACTGGCAGCTATGCCATTCCAACCTGGATGGAAAACATGAGTAGCTACAATGGAGCCGGAGACTATCCATACACCCATCTGGCAGGAAACGACCTGCTGGGTGATGTAATGATCGGCAGGATTTCCGCGGAGAATCTTTCGCAATTGGCCACCATCTTCAGTAAGATCTACGCTTATGAAAAGAACATCAACACAGCCCCGGACGCCGCCGCATGGCTCAACCGGATATTGCTTATAGGTGATACCTACCAATCGGGCATCTCCACGATCTACAATAATAAATACATTCGCGAGATGTCCAAAAAAGTGAATCCGGACTACAGCTACATTGAGAACTACACTGGAGGATTTAGCGGAACAATCAACTCAGGTATCAACCAAGGCGTGAGTTTTTTCAATTACCGCGGCTGGATCAATATGAGTGGTTGGAGTCCTTCCAATAGCCTCAGTAATGGCCCTCGTTTACCTCACGCGGTGATCCTGACTTGCAGCACAGGCTCTTTCAACTATACCAGCACCTCCGAAGATTTTATCCGTCTGGGCACAGAAGCCCAACCCAAGGGAGCCCTCACCGCGATCGGCATGGCAACCAGCGGAACACATACCATGTTCAACAACGCTTTGTGCACTGGTATCTTTGACGGAATCTTCCTTTACAATATGCGCACCATGGGCGAGGCTCTGCTCAATGGCCGCCTCTATATTTGGAATATCTATGGCGCTTCCCACGCCAATCAGACAAACTATTTCGCTCATTGGTGCAACCTGATGGGTGATCCTACCGTGGAGACTTTCATCGGGATTCCCGGCAACCTCAATATTTCTGCTCCGGCCTCGGTTCCCGTTGGCACTTCGCTGGTCGATATAACTGTCACAGATGACAACGGCTCGCCACTGGAAAACGTGAGCGTTACCTTATATAACGACGGTTACGGCAACGTTGTTGCCAAGGGTTTCACCGATGCCCAAGGCGTTGTTACTCTGAACATACCCAACTTTGTGAATTCCCAGATCTTGGTAACTGCATCCAAACATGACTATAAGCCTGCTCAACAGCATATAGAAATGGACATGCAGGGAGCTCTGGTTTACTTCGATAAGTTCACGGCGGATGATGGCAGCTCAGGCTCTCAGGGCAACTCGGATTCTTTCATCAACGGAGGCGAAACTATCGCCCTCAACGTGATGGTGAAGAATACCACCGCTCAGACCATCACCGGGATTACCAGCCAACTGAGCACTGCTGACCCCTATATCACCATTGTGAACGGACAAAGCTCCTACCCAATCACAGCTCCGGAATCTATCAACACAAATACCACTCCTTTCCTGTTCACGGTGGCGGAAAACATTCCCTCTTTTCACGATTTCAGGCTCACTCTGGATCTGGAGGATGACTTGGGGACAGATTATCAGGTGATCTTCCACCTTGGCGCATTCAACGGCAATCTGAGTGTGGCTGACTACAGTATCAATGCTGGAGGGAACAATGTATTGGATCCCTCGGAGAACGGAGTTTTGAATATCAGCGTCATCAACAGCTCGGTGTTTGGCTTGCAGGATATATATGGAGAGCTGAAGTCGCTCAACGATCTGGTTCAGGTGACCGATTCCCTTTCCTGGTTTGGAAGCTTCCCCGCCGGGATGACTGTTCCCTCTGTAGATGGTTTCGGTCTTTTTGCACGACCTCAGCTGATTCCCGGGATGACTATTCCCTTCAGGCTACGCCTATTTAACGCGAGTGGATTTGAGCAGCATGCCTATTTCAACATTCCCATCGGAACGGTAGCGCAGAACACACCGCTTGGCCCTGATGAATATGGCTACTTTATCTATGACGTATCGGATGTCAATTATCCTGATTGCCCAAGCTATGAATGGATTGAAATCGTGCCCAGCCTGGGAGGCAGCGGAACCCTGATCACTGGGCTTAACGACTCCGGAATCTCAGGAGATGAGGGAGACCAGGTGGACAGCGATGTCCTGGAGGTGGTGGATCTACCCTTCCCCTTCACCTTCTATGGCGTGCAATACAATCAGATCACGGTTTGCGTGAACGGTTTCATTGCCATGGGAGTCACCGAGGATGGCGAATTCCGCAACGGCCGGATGCCGGGAGGGCAGGGTCCTTCCCCTATGATAGCGCCGTTTTGGGATGATTTGATTATCACTGGAGGAGGTGGCATCTATCGCTATTACGATTCCTCAAACCATCTCTTTATTATTCAATACCAAAACTTGAAAAATGGCTACAACCGAACTTCCGAAGAGACTTTCCAAGTGATCTTTTATGATCCGGTCTATCATCCAACCAGTATGGACGATGGCAAGATCAAAATCCAGTATAAAGTGTTCAACAATGTGGATGTGGGAAGCAGCGGTGGATATACGCCTAGACATGGTAACTACGCTACCGTGGGTATTCGCGACCACACCAACAAAAGAGGGCTGGAGTACACCTATAACAATCAATATCCCCTGGCGGCGCAACCACTGGGCCACAACAAGGCCCTCCTGATCACCACTGTGCCAATGCTTTATCAGACTCCACACTTGGTGGTGGGCGAGCTGATTGTTAACGATGCCAACGCCGACAATGTGTTGGAACCGGGAGAAAGCGCAAATCTGGGTCTCAAACTAAACAACCTTGGCATGGATACCGCGACCTCAGTGACCGTGACTGCTTCCACCCTGAGCCCCTACATTACAATATCCAACCCCTCAAGCAGCTATCCTGATATCTGTGGCAGCGGTTCAGCGGTCAACATCGAGCCCATCGCTGTTACTCTTAGCCCGGACTGCCCTGACGGCATATCCATCCCGATCCAATTTTATGTAGAAATTGAAGGTAACAGCTGGACCTATCAACAAAGCGTTCAGGTTTTCCGCGCGCAACTGAGCATGGCCTCGGTGTTCATCAACGATGTTCAGGGTAACTGTAATGGCCTTGCTGAACCCGGCGAAACCTTCAAGATGGTGGTGAACTATGAAAACACGTCAGATGTTGCCATCTACAACCTCACCAGCAATATCATGAGCCTCAGCGAAGATGTTTTCATCGCCAACCCCCAGCAACTGATCAACCAGATACCTGCCCGGAGCACCTTGCAGGTTGTGTATAATGTAAGCCTCACCAGCAATGTGATTGTTGGCAACAACATCACCTTTTATCTCACTTATCTGGGCGACCAGATCCCCGCGCATAATGAGCAATTGTTGCTCAGCGTTGGCACCACAGGCATGATGAACGACTTCGAGAGCAGTGATGGTGGTTTCATGCCTTCCCCTACTAACAACACCTGGCAGTGGGGTGAGGATAATATTGCCGGTTCACACTCCGGAAGCAAGGTTTGGGGCACCGTCATAAATGCCCAGTATTCCAACAACGCCAATTGGACACTCAGCTCGCCCGATGTCTTTATTGGAGCGAACTTCATCCTGGAATTCTGGCACTGGTACAATATGGAAAACAACTACGACGGCGGCAATGTGAAAATATCCACAAACAACGGTGGAACCTGGACTCTGCTCACTCCGCTGGAAGGATACACGCACTCCAATGTCTCCGTCCTCAACGGGCCCGGATTCTCTGGCGTTAGCCAGGGCTGGGTGCAATCCAGATATGATCTTGGCGCTTATCAAAACCAGAATGTGAAATTCCGCTGGACTTTTGCCTCGGATTCCTCTGTGCAGGCTCGGGGCTGGTACATCGACGACGTTCAGACCACTGGTTATTTTCCCTTTGCCGGCGAGATCAGCGGCGTGGTGGCAAGCCCAAATAGTGAGCTTGACTTGAGCCTGGTGAAGATCAAAAACGCCGATGGCTTTACAACCCAACCTGATAACAGCGGCCAGTACGCCCTCTATTTACCCACGGGACTCCATAGTGTGGAAGCTTCCGCGCCTGGATACAAGGCTGAAACTGTCTATCCTGTGGATTTGAGCGTCACCTCCCCGGTGTTGAACCAAAACTTCGATCTGGATTGGCTGGCTCCCGCCGTCTCTCATGGATGGGGCGTGTTGCGGGACACACTGAGAATCACCTGGAATGCACCCCAAGAGACGCAATATCCTATCAACGGCTATGAAGTGTATCGCAGGCTGAACTCAGGACGCTATGAACTAATGGAGATGTGCACCGGTACCGAATACGTGGAAGCTCTTGCTATATTGGGTTCCTATTCTTATTATATTGTAACCGTCTATTCGGTTGGCACCAGCCTGCCAACGGGACCCATCGAATTCTCATTTCCAATCACCGAGGGTGAGGATCCGGAAACCCCTGCTCTGGTCACACGGTTGCTGCAGAACTATCCCAACCCATTCAATCCGAGCACCACGATCTCTTTCGACCTGGCGAAAAACTCCCATGTGAAGCTGAGTGTGTATAACCTGCGCGGACAATTGGTGAAGACCCTCGCCAGCGGCGATTTGGCTGCCGGACACCACCATCTGATCTGGAACGGGACTGACTCCCGCAACAGAACCGTAGCTTCAGGCGTATACCTGTTCAGACTTGAAGCGGGCAATTATATTTCCACCCGTAAAATGATGCTCATCAAGTGACGCAAAAGATATACCCCACAACGTAGCAAAGGGATGGATTTTCCATCCCTTTGCTTTTTTATACAAGACATATATTGACAAGTCATAAAAGATCCGTGATTGAAAAGAATGCAAGCAAAATAGTGTTACATTCGCCAAATACAACAGCAACCATCCTCATAATCCTTCATAGCTCCGTCCTTTGCTGCTACAGCGTTTGGT